>NZ_NWTH01000009.1:0-237424 GCF_002531555.1 Sinorhizobium sp. BJ1 | reverse complement strand
TCCGATCCAGACAGGCATTCGATCCCAACCGAAAAGCGGCTTGACTTTTCCATTACTCAGCTGCCTCCACCCGGCGCGGCCGGTCGCGAAGAATACGGTCCACCTCCGCGGCACGATGCGCATAGGTATGTTCGCCGAGAACCCGTGCGAGCGCTCGCTCGCCGATCTGCTTCGCACGGGCAGGAGTCAGGTCCCGCATCAGCTCCACCACGTCCTGGCCGTCGCGGGCGACCAGCACCTCCTCTCCCGGCTTCAGGAAGAGTTCGATGCCTTCCCAGGCGTCGGTGATCAGACAGGCGCCGGCACCTGCCGCCTCGAAGACGCGGGTTGCCGGCGAAAACCCGTTCTGCGCCATGCTGTCGCGCGAAATATTGAGCACTGCATGCGGCGTCGCGTTGAAGGCGTTGTGATCGGCCGTCGGGACATGACCGATATAGGCGACGTTTGCGGGCAGCAGCTTGTCGTGCCAGCCGGCCCCGCCGAGCAGGAATCGCCGGTTGCCGAGTTGGGCCGCGGGCGCAAGGAAGAAGGCTTCCACCCGCGCCTCGCGATCCGGCAGTCGATTGCCGAGGAAGGCAAGATCGGCAGCAAAGCGCTGATCGGCCGAAACGCGATGATGCGTCTCCGGGTCGACGGCATTATAGATCGGAACGCATTGGCGGGCGCCAAGCGCGCGATAGGACCTGACGACCGGATCGCCGCCGCCATAGGTCAACACGAAATCGAGCGAAGGCAGTGCGCGCCGCAGCGGATGATCGGGGGAGGCTCGGAGCTCCTGAAGCGTGGCGGGTGCGTCGACATCCCAGAAGATTTTGAGCGCGCTTGGGCGTGCCGCCGACATCACTTCTTCAAGCAGCAGATCGTCCTCGAACCCGACACCGCTCGCCTTGATGACGATGTCGGCCTCGGCCGCCCATGCTGCGGTCCGCTTCAGCGCCGCAATCGTGCCCTCGTAGACGACCACCTTGCACCAGTCCGGCGGATCGATGTCGCGGTGCATCTGCCGATCATAGACGTCCGGTTCATAGAAAGTGATTTCATAGTTCCGCGCGGCCAGCGCCCGCAGCAGGCCGCGGTAATAGGTGGCCGCACCGTTCCAATAGGCCGAAACGAGGCTCGATCCATAAAAGGCAATTCTCATAACGCGGCCTCCTTCGTCGTGACGCCGTCACTCGCTGCGCTTTTCGGTCTATAGGAAGCGACTATGTGGAGAAGTTCGTCGACGCGATGCGCACAGGTGTGGCGTTTCCGGATCGTTTCCAGTCCGCTCGCCGTCAGTTCCTCAGCGAAAGCCGGTTCGGAGAGCACCTGGCACAGCAGGCGCGTCATCTCTTCTCCGCTTTGAGCGAACAAGAAGTCCCTGCCGGCGCGGAAAAGCCCCTCGGCATCGTTCCAGGGCGCCGAGATTAGCGGAATGCCGCAGGCAAGCGCCTCGAAAACGCGGATGGTCGGTATGCCGGGCAGCGCCTCCACATAGGGTCGCCGCGGAATGTGCACCGTCGCCCGGTGCTCGGCGAAAATGCGGGGGACCTCGGCGTTGGCGACCCAGCCGCCATAGGCGATTCCCGCCGCCCGCAGCGCCTTCAGTGCGGCGCCTGGATACCTGACGCCCCGCACCCTCGTCCTCAGCTTCAGTCGCCGCGCCGGCTCGACGAGGAAGGAGGCGATCTCCGCGCTGCGCTCGTCGTCGCCCCAATTGCCGATCCAGACGAGATCGCCAGTCTTCTCGACCTCCGGCATCGGGCGAAACAACGAGGTGTCGGCGGCCTCATGCCAGGTGAAGACATGCCTGCCCCAGCCGGCGCTGAGATAGCGCTCGCGCAGCGCCTCGCCGAAAGCCAGGACGAAATCGTAGTCGGTAAGATCAAGCCGGGCAATCTCGCGCCGCTGAGTGACGGCCCGATGATGCGTGTCGTGAAAAGCGAGTGTGAAACGGCCGCCATCGCGACGGATGCGTCCGAGCCGGGCGATCAAGGCCGGCTCGGTCCACTCGTGCACAACAACGACATCGGCCTCCCCGATCGCTGCCTCGTGATCGAAGTTCGCGTCGTAGCTCTCGGCGCGCAATTCGGGAAAGTGCTTGCCGAAGGCAGCGATCGGCCCGACGCCCTGGTCTGCGATCAGGTTCAGGCGGCTCCAGGAGTTGCTCGGCTCGAGAGCCGTCGCCTCGTGCCCGCGGCTGAGGAGTTCGCGCATGACGCCGCGCAGGAAATGCGCATTGCCATGGTTCCAGTCGGAGACGAGGGATTGGGTGTAGAAGAGGAACCGCATCGCTCACTCCGCTGCCGTCAATCGGATGGACCTGAGCATCGCCTGTCCATAGGCTTCGAGCATCCGCTCGCGCTGGGCCTCCAGCGTGAAGGATCGCGCTCGCGATCGGGCTTCCCGGCCAAGTTCTGCCCTGAGCCGAGCATCCTGTGCCAAATCGTTGACCGCGCTCGCCAGCGCCTTGGCATCGCCCGGATCGAAGAACTGCGCGGCACCGTCCCAGAGCTCCCGGTAGGTGTCGATATCGGCGAGCGCCAACGCCGCTCCGGCGCCAGCCGCCTCGAGGGGAGCCAAGCCGAATGGTTCGTAGATCGACGGCGAAACGACGATCGCAGCGCGCGACATGAGCGCCATCGCTCGCTCGTGGCTGAACTCGCCCCTGTGATCGGCCCGTTCGATGGCAAGGTGCTGCCCGTTCGGCCCGTCGCAGGCACCCGCCATGAGCACCGGCCAGCGGATCTCGGCGGCAGCCCTGTCCAGCACAGCGCCGTTCTTGCCCTCGTCCCACCAGCGACCCGCCGCAAAGACGAAGTTCGCCTTAGGGATCGTCCAGGCGTGATTGCGGCTGGCGTTGTAGACGACGGCAAGATTGTCGATCGGTCCATAGCAGCGCTCAAGCGCCGCCGCGTGGCTTCGACTTGGCGCCAGAACCACATCCGCACGGTCGAAGCCAAGCCGGTTGCGCCGCTTCTGCCAGAGCCACATCTCCGGCAGGCGGCCGTTCCGCACGGCCCCGAACCAGGTGACGACGCAGGAGTGAGAGACGGTGACGACGGGCACCTGCGAGGCAAAGCCGGCCGCCTGAGACGGCATGTTCAGATGCACGAGATCGACCGAATGCCTGAGCGACAATTCGCCCAGGCCAGCCGAGACGGCCTCCAGCGCGCTTTCGTCGTCTGCCATCCAATCCAGCGGCGCGGCAAGCCATTCGAGCAGGCCAACATGGGAAGCTTCGCGGCGTTGTGCCTCGGACGGCGCGGGACCGAAGCCCACGAAGACTGTTTCGATGCCCGGCTCGCGAAGGGCTTCGGCAAGATCCATCGCATAGCGCCAGACACCGCCGACCGCATCGACGCTCATCAGGATGCGCCGCGGCAGCCGCACCCGGCCGCCATGAGCGGAAGGCCGCGCGGCGGATATGGCACGGGCGGTCATGCGGTGATCCTCCGCGGCCGGCGCTGAAACTGGGCCTTGTTGACCCCGGCCCAATCCTGCAGAAGCCACGCATGCAGGTCGCGCAATCCGGCACGCCAATCGGTGTGGGGTCTCCAGCCGAGAGCATCCGCAAGTGCACGCGTGTCGGCGACGAAATACAGCTGGTCTCCGGCGCGCCAGTCGCCCTTCACCGTCCTCAGCCGGCGTGCCGTCACGCGCTCGATCTCGTCCACGACCTCGGCGAGGCTAACCGCATTGCCGGGACCGCCTCCAAGATTGAAAGCGCGTCCCGAAAGGCGGTCGATCGACGCCAGTATGGCCCTGTAGGCGGCCACCGCGTCACTGACATGGAGGATGTCACGGACCTGCTTGCCGTCGCCGTAGACGGAGATCGGCTCATTCGCGAGCGCGCGAATGAGGAAATGTGCGACCCATCCCTGATCCTCCGTGCCGAACTGCCGCGGACCATAGACGCAGCTCATCCTGAGCACCGCTGTCGGCAGCCCGAAGGATTTGGCATAGTCGAGCACGTACTGATCCGCGACGCCTTTCGAGCAGCCATAGGGGGTGCAGAAATCCAGGGGCTGCGCCTCTCCGACACCATATCTGCGCGTGACGGCATCGGCCGGCAGGTAGCGATCGCCGGCCTCATCCATCTCCAGACCCGTCAGCGCGCCATAGACCTTGTTGGTGCTGGCGAAGATCACCGGTGCGCGGCGTCCGGCGCGGCGCACCGCCTCAAGGACGTTGAGCGTACCGCGCGCGTTTGTATCGAAATCGTCGATCGGCTGCAGGAGGCTGGTCGTCACTGCCGTCTGCGCTGCAAAATGGAAGATCGCCTTTGCCTCCTTGAAAACCGGCTCGATGGCGGCGAGATCGCGGATGTCGGCAATTTCGGCGTGGACGGCACTGCCGTGATTTTCGATCAGCCACTGAAGGTTCCGCTCGACGCCCGGACGGCTCAGATTGTCGAGGACGATCACCTTCTCACCGTCGCGCAGGAAGCTGTCGGCGACGTTGCAGCCGAGAAAGCCGCTGCCGCCCACGACGAGAACTGCCGCCGTTTTTCCGGAAAGGGCGGGCGCTGGCACGCCGCCGCCCTTTTCAATTGTCCCGGCGCTCATCGAACGAGCCCCCGCGCTTCCAGATGCCGCTTCATTTCTGCGCCGCGGTCGATCGCGCCGACGCTCATGACCCAATGCGCGAATTCCGCAAGCGAATCTTCGAGCCTGTGTGCCGGCTGGAACCCGAGCAGGTCGCGAGCCTTGGAGATGTCGGCGAAGCAATTCCGGATATCGCCGGAGCGAGCCTTGTTCATGATCTCCGGCTCGAGATTCGGCACACCCATGGCCTCCGCCAGCAGGCAAGCGACGTCTGCAATGGCGTAGGCGTTGCCGCTGCCCACATTGATGACGTGCCCCGCCGCCTGCGGTTGCTCGAGCGCCAGCCGAAAGGCGCGCGCCACGTCGCGGACATGGACGAAATCGCGACGCTGCCTGCCGTCCTCGAACACCATCGGCGGTTGGCCGTTGGCAAGGCGGGATGCGAAATTGGCGAGCACGCCGGTATAGGGGTTGGAAAGCGCCTGTCCGGCGCCGAACACGTTGAAGAGACGGAGCGCTACGGCTTGCCTGCCATAGGCTTCGCCGAAGATCAGCACCTGGCGCTCCTGAGCGTATTTCGTCAGCGCGTAGATGGAAGCGAGGTCGACCGGCTTGTGCTCGTCCGTGGCAACGGGCCTGAGGCGCTCTCCGTTCGGTCCGAGCGGGTCCCATGCGCCGGGTCGGATATCGGCAGGCGAGCGTCTGGCATGCGGCATACGCTCTCCCGCGGTGGTCTCGTAAAGACCTTCGCCATAGACACTCATCGACGATGCGACGACGATGCGGCGGATCGGGCTCTCGATCATCGCCTCGAGCAGCACGGCCGTCCCAAGATCGTTGACACCCACATATCGGGCGATCTCGTACATCGATTGGCCGACCCCGACCTCTGCGGCGAGATGGACGACACAATCGATCCCCGTCAGCGCATCTCTCACAGCATCCGCATCGCGAATGTCGGTCCGTCGCATTTCCACGTCCGGCGCCAGCCTGATCTGCGCGTCTGCATGGACCTGCTCGTTGAGCGCGTCCAACACGCGCAGCTCGTAATTCCCTGAGAGAAGTTCGTCGACCACATGCCGGCCAATGAACCCGCAGCCGCCGGTGACAAGTACCTTTGTCATAACCGCTCCTGACGATGACCAATCAGAGATAGAGACAAAGCTCCAACAAACGTCTGCAACAAAGGTTCCTTCATCTATGACTTCTTCTTTGAACATGTACGTAGCTGATGATTGAACCGGTGAATGCCGCGCACGCCCAAGCTACAAACCTCGCTCTCCGCATGAGGTTCCCTAAACGCCCGAGATCGGCAGGAACAAAAGCCCCAAGCATGAAGTTAAGTGCCGAGGCGGCCGAGCGTTTTCCCGGCCGACGGCGAGGGTATGTGGGGATCTCTTTCATTTCGACATCCCGACGTCGCGCCGAGCCGCCGGGCATGCTCCATGTCAACAACGGAGGCAGGTATGAACATCAGGGCGCAGCCGAGGACTGACACCATGTCTGCGGCAATCGTCACCGGGCCGGGCGTTTTTCGCATCGACACATTGCCGCTGCCGGAGCCCGGCCCCGGGCAGGTCCGGATCAAGCTGCAAGGCTGTGGCGTCTGTGCATCCAATCTCGTACCTTGGGCGGGGCCGGAATGGATGCAGTTTCCGACCGAACCCGGCGCACTTGGTCACGAGGGCTGGGGAGTGATCGATGCGGTCGGCGAGGATGTGCATGGTTTCGTGGCGGGCGACCGCGTCGCGGCGCTCTCCTTTCACGCCTATGCGACGTACGACATCGCGGATCAGTCCGCGATCGCCCCCCTGCCCGCCGCACTCGCGGACCAGCCCTTCCCCGGGGAGCCTCTCGGCTGCGCCTTCAACATCTTCCGGCGCAGCGCCATCAGACCAGGCGAGACCGTGGCGATCATCGGCATCGGCTTTCTCGGCATTCTTCTCACGGAGCTCGCAAGCTCTGCTGGAGCGCGCGTCATCGCCATATCGCGCCGACCTTCCTCGCTTGCTGCGGCGAAGAGCTCCGGTGCGAGCGAAGTGATCGCCATGGATGATCATTGGCAGATCATCGACAAGGTGAAGCAACTGACATCCGGCGAGTTTTCCGATTGCGTCATCGAAGCGGTCGGCAAGCAGTGGCCTCTGGACCTTGCCGGCGAACTGACCAAAGAGCGGGGCCGGCTCGTCATTGCGGGTTATCACCAGGACGGCCCGCGTCAGGTGAACATGCAGCTCTGGAACTGGCGCGGGCTCGACGTGATCAACGCCCATGAGCGCGATCCGGCGATCTACATGCGCGGCATCCATGAGGCGATCGAGGCGACGGCCGCCGGGCGCCTGTCGCCGGCAAGACTCTATACGCACCGGTTCCGGCTCGAAGAGCTCGGCGCGGCGCTCAACATGACGCGCGATCGTCCCGAAGGCTTCATCAAGGCACTGGTGATCTACGATGAGTGACGCGACTCCGCTTGCAACGAGCCGGCACGCCGCCGGCCGCCCACGAGTGGGCTTCCTCGGCGTGGGGCGTATCGGCCTGCACCGCATGCGGGCGATTGTTGAAACCGGCGCAGTCGAAACAGCTGCGATATTCGACCCCACACCGGAAATGGCGGCGGCGGCACGCGAACTGACGCCCGATGCCGCCGTCGTCAATTCCCTTGACGCCTTGCTCGACGAGCATCTCGACGGCATTGTCATCGCCTCTCCAAGCGCACTCCACGCCGCCCAATCGATCGTGGCCCTGGAGCAGGGTCTGGCGGTCTTTTGCCAAAAGCCGCTCGGTCGAACGCGAGACGAGACCCTGGCGGTCGTCGAAGCGGCGCGGCACTCCGACAGGCTGCTGGGGGTGGACCTCTCCTATCGCTACACCGCCGGCATGCAGCGGATTCGTGATCTGATCGCTTCGGGCGAACTCGGCACCGTTTTCGCCGTCGATCTCACCTTTCACAACGCCTATGGGCCGAGCAAGCCGTGGTTCTACGACAAGGCGCTCTCCGGCGGAGGCTGTGTCATCGATCTCGGCGTGCACCTCGTCGATCTCCTTCTTTGGGTTCTCGGATTCCCCGAGGTGACTCGCGTCGGGAGCAGGTTGTTTCACAAGGGTGTTCCCATCCGCCGCGACGGTGAGGAGGTCGAGGACTACGCCGTCGCGACGCTCGAACTGGCAAATGGTGTCGTTGCCCGGGTCACTTGCTCATGGCACTTGCACGCGGGATGCGACGCGGTGATCAGTGCCGATTTCTACGGCACCAAAGGGGGCGCCAGCCTCAGAAACGTCGACGGATCCTATCTCGACTTTACCGCCGAACGGTATCGCGGGACGCAGCGGGAGGTGCTGGCGTTTCCCCCGGACGACTGGGGCGGACGCGCCGCGGCCTCCTGGGCGGAGCGTCTTGCCGCAGGCGAGCGTTTCGACCCGGACAATAGTTGTTTCGTCGCCGTGGCCGAGGTCCTCGACAAAATCTACGGGAGATAGCGCGTTCACGGCCTTCAGTTCGCGCACCCTTCGATGCGCCGGAGCAAGAGCTTCGCGTAACGCGCGACGACAGCGTCCAGCCGCGGAACCTCGTCGAAGGCGGCGCCAAACTTTGCGGAGGTCCAGAGCCCGAGTTGGAAGGCCAGGTAGAAGAGTTCAAGAGCCTTCTGCAATTCCGCGTCGACGGCACGCCCGCATCTGTCGGATACGACCGCCCGCAGAGCGGCCGTTTCCTGTGGCGTCAGGTCGAACTCGACGGTGGCGCCCGCGACATCCCAGGCGATATCCTGAGGCCCGACGAGGTCGTGGGCGGCACTGTGGTCGAGTGCATCGGCCTTCAGGAAGCCGTTTTTGCCGGCCAGCCACTCCCATCGGTGAAGGCGGCTGTCCGTATCGACGGGCATGACCGGAAGATCATCGCGCAAGGTTCTAGACAGCAGTGACTTGAGCCGGGCCGCGACGGCTTCGCCAAACGCTTCTCCCGTATTGGCGACGGCCATCTCGCAGAGCATTGCCAAGGACGCGCCGCGCGCCGCCGGCCGCGGCAGACGCCGTGCCCGAAACGCTAAATACCGCCCGAGATGTTCAACGAACTCCGTGCGGTGAAAGTCGCTTGGCGCGAGCGGTTCCGCCACGACCCACTTTTGAACCAGGAAGCCATGGCAGAGACCGAAGACCGGCGGCGTGAACCCAGCCTCCGCCAACAACCGTGCGTTTTCGAGTTTGCGCTGGCCGACGTCACCGAGACCCGCAAATTTCACGAGCCATGTCCCATCGGCCGTACGCGCCAGGAACTTGCGCCGCTCGAACCGGGGATCGGCGGGCGGCCAGGATTTCTGCCTGCCCTGCAGCATGCTCCGCCAACCTCCCCCGGAAATCTCTTGAAGCGGCTGGCGGAGGGGGCCGACAAGCTCGCTCACCCAAGCGTCGAGCCGTTGCGGTGCTGGGCCCCCGCCCAAGACAAGCTCATCCAGATCGACCACGTTGCGGGGGCGCGCTGCCCA
This sequence comes from Sinorhizobium sp. BJ1, assembly GCF_002531555.1. Lineage (NCBI taxonomy): Bacteria > Pseudomonadati > Pseudomonadota > Alphaproteobacteria > Hyphomicrobiales > Rhizobiaceae > Sinorhizobium > Sinorhizobium sp. BJ1. The sequence goes on along the minus strand of NZ_NWTH01000009.1, from coordinate 228,417 downwards.
GCGTTGGTGATGAGCCTGGCTCGCTTCCGGTCCAAGCTCTCCCCGGTGGCCGGGAAAGAAGTGGACACGACTTTCGCTGACGCCATGCTCCTCCAGCCAATCCGCCACGCTTCCGAAGGAGCTCCCGGAAAGGCCGGGGCCTTCGTCGACGATCGCGAAATCGGCTGTCCTGTCCCGCAGGAGCTGTTGTGAAAGCTGCGGACCGACCTGGATTTTTCTTCGGAAAGGATGGCCGACCGGGCGCACAGTGATCGGTGCTGTCGCTCCGATCGCAGCGGCAACCGCCGCCGAAAGGCTAGTGCCGATCGAGCGAATGCCGATCACGACAGTGTTTGCCCCCCGCCCGGAGCGCCTTGCCGCTTCCATGTAGCATTCGGGATAGAGCGCATAGAAGGCATAGCCCTCGCCCTCCTTGATCGACAGCGGCAGCGGCGCCCAAAGCTCTTTTAGTAATGCCCAAACACGATCTGGCAGGACCAAGCGACCGGAGAATCCCTGAGACCAGGATTGGGCGACGAGCCGCGCGAGATCGAGAAGCAGAACGCCAGACGTTTCGCGCCTGGCCGAGATCTCGTCCACGCCGAGGCTCTCGAACTCGAGGTCCGACAGCCCCTGCACCAGTTCGCCCGCCTTGATGAAGATGCCGACCAACGCGGCGTGCCGTTCCAGGCCCGGCGACCGGTCTTCGAGCGCCCGCAACTGTGCTGCGATCGTCTCGCACAAAATGTCGGCCCGCTCGCGGCGCTTCGGATCACCGTAGACCAGCATCGCTCCGCCCATTGCTCTTCATTCGCGTTGAACGCGCAGCACCTGTTTTCGATCCGCGGGATGCGTGCGAACCAAAGAGGGAACCATTCCGCCGTGCGTGGGTTTGGCGAGCATTGTAGATGCTTTGCGGGAGTGCGGCGATGCGATCGAAATCCATTCGAATCGGGCTGGTCGGAGTCGGCAACTGCGCGTCCTCGCTCGTCCAGGGGCTCACTTTCTACCGCGACGCCAGGCAAGAAGAGCCGGTGCCGGGACTGATGCATGTCAATCTCGGCGGCTACCACATAAGCGAAATCGAAGTATCCGCCGCCTTCGACGTTGCCGCATCGAAGGTCGGCCGCGATGTTGCCGAAGCGATCTATGCGCCTCCGAACAACACGTTCCGTTTCGCAGACGTCGCATCGACCGGAGTCACGGTCCAGCGCGGCAGGACGCTGGACGGGATCGGCCGATATCTGCGCGAGGAAATCGCAGAATCGGAGGCTCCCGCCGTCGATGTCGCCGAGGCCCTGCGGCAAAGCGAAACGGATGTGCTGGTCTCTTACCTCCCGGTCGGCTCGGAAGTGGCAACGCGCTGGTATGCTGAGCAGGCGCTTGCCGCCGGCTGCGGTTTCGTCAACTGCATCCCCGTCTTCATCGCTTCCGACCGGTCCTGGCAGAGGAAATTCGCCGAGCACGGCCTGCCGCTGATCGGCGACGACATCAAGAGCCAGGTCGGCGCCACCATCGTGCACCGGCTGCTCGCCAATCTCTTCCGCGACCGGGGCGTACGGATCGACCGGACTTATCAGCTCAATTTCGGCGGCAATACCGATTTCCTCAACATGCTCGAACGAGAGCGGCTGGAATCCAAGAAGATCTCCAAGACGCAATCGGTCGTCAGTCAGATGGATATGCCGCTTGCTCCCGGAGACATCCATGTCGGGCCGAGCGACCACGTGCCTTGGCTCGCCGACCGCAAGTTCGCCTATATCCGTGTCGAGGGCACCACATTCGGCAGCGTTCCGCTGAATGTCGAACTGAAGCTCGAAGTCTGGGATTCGCCGAACTCCGCCGGCGTGGTCATCGATGCGGTGCGATGCGCCAAGCTCGGTTTGGACCGCGGCCTCGGCGGCCCGCTGATCGCCCCCTCAAGCTACTTCATGAAATCACCGCCCCGGCAATTCACCGATGCCGAGGCGCGCATACGGCTCGAAGAGTTCATCGCAGGCGACACCGACGCACTCCGGGGAGCGGCCGAGTGACGACCACGTTCCTTCTGGTGCGGCACGCCGCTCACGACAGGATCGGCAGCTTCCTTGCGGGGCGGACGGCAGACGTTCCGCTTGGACCAGCCGGCCGGGAACAGGCCATGCGCCTGGCGGCGCGGCTTTCCCGCGAGGACGTCGGCGCGATCCATGCCAGCCCGCGCAAGCGCACCCAGGAAACGGCCGCGGCAATTGCCGTTGCATCCGAAATTTCGGAGGTCGAAACCGCCGATGCGCTGGACGAGGTGGACTTTGGCGCGTGGTCCGGCAAGACCTTCGACGTGCTGAACACCGACCCGCATTGGCATCGGTGGAATTCGATAAGAAGCCTGGTGCGCGCACCGGGCGGAGAAACGATGCTGGAGGTCCAGTCGCGGGTGCTGGCGCTCGTCGAGAAGCTCGGCCGGCTCGAACGTGACGGAAAAGTCGTCCTTGTCAGCCATGCCGACGTCATCAAGGCCCTGGTGTGCCATGTGCTCGGCCTGTCGGTAGACGCCTGGCCCCGCTTCGAAATTGCACCCGCCTCCATCTCCACCGTGGTGACGGGCGACTGGGGGGCAAAGCTACTGACATTGAACGAAGACGCATGGTGAGCGTCTCGGGCATCCCGAAAGCGCAGTTCGTTGAACCTGGCCGGTCTACGGCAGTTCGGAGGTACTGATGATCGAAGCCGCAATGATCTGGAACGAGCCGAACAACAAGTCGCATTGGGATCCGGAGATCGATCCTGATTGGAGCCGCTTTGCGCATATGGCGAAGCTCGCCGCGGACGCCATCGGAAATGTGAATCCCAATCTCACGAAGGTGCTCGGCGGCATCTCGCCGATCGATCCGGGCTTCCTGACGCTCATGGAAACCTATGGCGTGCTCGATCACGTCGACGCCGTTGCCGCCCATGGCTTCCCGCTCGACTGGAATCTCTGGCAGATCCACGAATGGCCGCAGAGAATCGACGAACTGCGGAGCGTCACCAATCTGCCGATCTGGGTAAGCGAGGTCGGCGTCTCGACGTTCGGGGCCGAGGAGGTGCAGCTATGGGGGCTGAAAAGAACCGCAGAGCTGCTCAAGGATAGGGTCGAGCGGGTTCAGTGGTACAGCCTCTACGATCTGCCGCGCGCTTGGCCGGCCACCACCCGGCACAAGGAGGCGGAGGGCTCTTCCTATTACCGGCATTTCTACATGGGTCTTCTGCGCGAGGACGGCTCGCCGAAGCTGGCGCTTGAGGAATTCGCACGGCACACGCCGGAAGTCGGGCTCGTGCAATGGTTCCATTTCGAGGACCCGCGGCTTGACGACGCCGTCCAATGGATGAAGCGCCTCGGCGTCACCCATCTGCGCACCGGCCTCTCCTGGGCCGATCGATTCCGGCCGGATGCGCTGGCGTGGTTCGATCGCCAGATGGAGGCGCTCGAGGATTTCGGCGTCACCGTCACGTATTGCTTCACGCCGGAACACAGGGGTCTCGCCCCGCACCACACGAGTGCACCGATCGTGCCGGAAGAGTTTGCCGAGTTCTGTGCCGAGATGACCGAGCGCTATGCACCTCACGCGTCGTCCGTCGGCGCCCGAGATCAGCCTCCGGTTTCACCCCGCCCGGCGATGCGATCGATGAGCTTTCCGACCCAGCCCCGCGAATAGGTGACACCCTGGTAAAGGGCGAGCATCGTCGAAGCCCAGCGTGTATAGAGCCATGGCATATGCAGTGCTCTAGCAAGCCAGAAAACGCGATGGCTCCCAGCGCTGATTGAACTGCGCAACAAGTAGACCAGCATGCGCCGTGCGGACACGCCGCGCCAACTTGGCGCAACGCGCTTGTTCGGCCTTATCCCGGCACGCGGCCAAGTCAGGCGGAAGGCGAGCCCCTCGCGTCGCTGCCTGAATCCGGCCGCTTGGGTTTGCACCACGAAATCGGCATCGACCTCATTGAGATCCAGCCGCCCTTCGCTGGCGGCATCATCGATGAGCCGCCGCAGCAAGGGAGAGCGAACGACAACGACATTCGTGCCCCGACCGTCGGAGGAGTAGGGTTCGACCCAGGCATCCCCGAAGGAAATGTCCGCCGTCTCGGCGACCACGTCATCGCAGAAGTTGCAGGCGGAGTTCTGGAAATATCCGGCTCCCCAGTCGCCATCGACGAGATGCCACCAGTCCTTGCTCCTTGAACTTCCGTCCTTGAGCCGCAGGTGGGCGGTGTACCAGTTCGCCGGTCTGCTGAAGTCCTTCAGCCGGAAGTCGACACCCGCAACCTCTCGCATTCTTGCCTGCAGCTGCCAGGCGAAGCTTTCGACGAAGCGCGCGCTTTTCATGTGCCCGCAAAAGAGACCGAGCGTGAAGGCGATGCGCTCGCGCAGGACCGGATCCTGCCGGCAAAGCAGATGCACGGCCTTGACGAAGCACGGAATGCCGACCACCGCGTAACGCCCGGGGCGGCGCCTGATTTCGTCGAGAACCGCCGACATCTCGACGGGATAGTAGCGCGACTTGGCACCGCTTCGAACGTCTCCCACCCCTCGCGAAATCCGGTAACGGAAGAGCGGTTGGCGATCACCCTCGCCGTCGGAGCGGGGTACCACATGAGCGACGCCGTCGACCATCTTCCTTGCCAGAAGCTCGGCGGCCGTCCAACTCGTCATGCCGCCGGAACTGCCTTCCGCCCGATAGTTCGCCTCGCGGACATGGCCGACATAGGCTGCCTCGAACCGCCCGATCAGCGGATCGCGGTACTTGGCCGATGGGAACCGCTCGTCGGCGATTTCGTCCTCGTTGGTGGCATGCGGGGAGAAGGGGCAGAGCGCAGCGAAGTTTGTCGAACTTCTTGCCGCTGACTGGCCTGGGATGCTTGGCTTGAATTGACCATAGCGATCGAGGCGCATGGTTGCATTGCTGCCGCTGGAGCTCGCCGCACAGGCTCCGCACCCGATGCACAAGCCGGACTGAGCGATCCGTCTCGGAGTGAGCCTGGAAGAGCCAGGCGGGATTTTCGGCGGATCAGTCGAGGACATGATCCAAGTAGGCCTGTGAGCGGAGGCGATGCTCCGCGAGCCGCGCTGCGATGGCCGGATGCGGTGCTTCGTCCAGAGCAGCTCCATAGTCCCTTTCACCCGCCCCTTCCGAAATGACGTGGCGTTCTGCGCCGACGAGTTGCGTTAGGTCGTGGATCTTGTTCCAGCGGTAGTCCGACATGACGCAGGCAAAAGCCTTGGAGTAGATCAAGGAGAAGACGCAACCATGGAAGAAATTCGTCACCACCGCCGCAGCACCGGCTATGAACCCGGCGAAATCGAACGGCCCGGCGTCGATCCACTGCTCGTCTGCCCAATCATTCCGATAGCCGACGCTGACGAGCCTGACCGCGCGTGCTTGCGCCCAGTGTCGAACCGAATCCTTGAACCAGTTGGGGAAGGAATGACCATAAACGGCAGCGTAAGGGCGCGGGAGTCTGTTTCTCGAAACCTCCTGGAAAGGCGTGATTGCCTCGGGAAATTGGAGACACGGGTCGAGGACAAGCGTTGCCTCGCGTCCGACCACATGCTCGATAATCGTCTTCGAGTTCTCGTCCCGCACGGAAATGCTATCGAACTTCCGCAGCCCCTCCGCCCAGAAGTTCTCAATCCCGCTTGCAGCGGGATGGTTCCCGAAGGTCGCGGCATAGGAGACGATCCGCCGCGCGGCGAGGCTATCGCCGTAGAACAATCGGCATCCTCCATACCAGGGATGACGCAGATTCCAGACCTCGTCGCTGCCGACGATGACAAGGTCGCAGCCTTCGATGCCGGTTGGATCATCCAGCGAGAAGGCATCGCTGAGGGGAAGCCCTTCAACAGCCTTCAAGAACTTCCTGATCTTTGAGGCGTAGAGCGGAGAGTCGGCAGGCGAAGTTCTGACCGGCAGCAGGGGTTGCAAGGCGCAGCGCCACTCGGCCCGACTGACGCGATCGGAGCTGTGGTTGAGAACGATCGGGTCTCTACCGCGAGAACGCAGCCCGTCGATCAAACAGCGCGTCTGCCAGAACGAGCCGTAATTGATGCAGCGGTGAAATGTCAGGACACCCAGTTTAGCCAATGGCCGGATCCTCTGCGCCTCTAACCGGCCGGACATAAGGAGGTTCCCGCGAGCCTCGCCGCAGCCGAGCGACTCAAAAATGCAGGGCTCCGGAACTGGGTGAGGAACATAAGGGCGCCCCCGGGCATTCGACTGCGGTCTTGGGGTGAAATCATGTCGCTGCTTGGTTGGATTGTCGGTCGGCGTCTTGCGAATCGGGAGCAGCCGGGGCGGAAGATCGGCGCCTTCGAGGGCGTGCCTGCAATGGGCCTCGACGGTCTGGGATCTTCGGCTTACGGGCCGGAGGCGGCGCTCACGATCCTGATACCCTTCGGCGCGGCCGGACTAGTCTACATAGGGCCAATCATGGCTGCGATCATCGCGCTGCTCATGATCCTCTATCTCTCCTATCGCCAGACCATTGCCGCTTATCCGAGCAATGGCGGCGCCTATATCGTCGCCAGGGAAAATCTCGGCCGGAATGCAAGCCTGCTTGCGGCCGCCGCGTTGATGGTCGACTATGTTCTGAACGTCGCTGTCGGCATCTCGGCCGGGGTCGCGGCGCTCGTCTCCGCCGCGCCGGCCCTGCACCCATACATTTTGCCGCTCTGCCTCGGCATCCTCGGGCTGGTCACGATCGTGAACCTGCGCGGCACGCTCGATGCCGGCCGCCTGTTCGCGCTTCCGACCTATATCTTCGTCGCAAGCTTCTTTGTCGTTCTGGGTATCGGCGTATGGAAAGCGCTGAATTCGGACGGCAACCCCGAACCGGTTATTCCGCCTGCCGCCCTCCCCGGCGCCGCGGAAACCGCTGGCGCCTGGCTGCTGATGCATGCATTCGCCAGCGGATGCACGGCAATGACGGGTGTCGAAGCGGTCAGCAACGGCATGAACGCCTTCAAGGACCCGCCGGTCAAATACGGCCGCCGGACGCTCGCGGCGATCTGCGCCATCCTCGGACTGCTGCTGGCGGGTATCGCCTATCTCGCCGGCAACTACCGCATCGTCGCCATGGATCAGGAGAAGGAGGGCTACCGGAGCGTGCTTTCCCAACTCGCCCAGGCGGTCGTCGGCGACGGGCTGCTCTACTATCTGACAATCGGCAGTCTGCTCTGCGTGCTGGCACTCTCGGCCAATACGAGCTTCGTCGGCTTTCCCCGCCTCTGCCGGACGGTCGCCACCGACGGTTTTCTGCCCCGCCCCTTTGCGGTCGTCGGCCGGCGGCTGGTTTTCTCCATCGGCATCTTCTACCTGGCGGCAACCGCCGGATTGCTGCTGTCCGCCTTCGGCGGCATTACCGAGCATTTGATCCCGCTCTTCGCGGTCGGCGCGTTCCTCACCTTCACGATCTCGCAGACAGGCATGGTCGTGCACTGGATAAGGGCGCTGCGCAATGAGAACGACCCCGGAACGCGCACCGCCCATCGCGCCCACCTTTTCGTCAACGGGTTGGGCGCAGCAGTTACGGCCGTGGCCCTGGTGGTGATCATTGCGGCGAAGTTTACCGAGGGAGCCTGGATCACCGTCCTCGTCATTCCCGCCGTGATCCTGTTGCTCAGGTCGATCCGGCGGTATTACGTCCGGCTCGACCGTACGCTGCGCAAGGCGGGACCGATTACCCTTGACCGCATCGAAGCACCGGTCGTGCTGGTCGTCACGGAGCACTGGAACAAGCTTGCCGACAAGGCGCTCAGCTTCGCATTCCGCCTTTCGCCCGATGTGCTTGCCGTTCACGTCACGGCACTTGAGGGCGATGATCAGGATGACGAGCGTAGAATCCGCGCGCTGTGGGCCCGGGATGTCGACAGCCCGGCGCGGGCCGCCGGAATCAAGCCGCCAAGGCTTCTTCTCCTCAAATCCAACTATCGGCTGATGCACGATCCGCTGCTGCGGCTGGTCAAGGAACTGCAGGAGGAGTTCGCGGGCCGAAGCATCGCCGTGCTGCTGCCGGAAGTCGTCAAGACGAGCTGGTGGCAGACGCTTTTGCACACCCATCGCGCCCGGCGCCTGCACTCGAAGCTCCTGCGCTTCGGCGGCTCCAGCCTCGTGGTGATCTCGATGCCCTGGTATCTCGAAGAGCCCGAGATCGAGGAGGGCATCGTTTCAGAACAGCAACCGGAACCCGAGCTTTCGGCGGTTGCCGCGGAACTCGCCGACGGAGCAAGGCCGCGGGACTAGGGACAATCGCGGCTCCTGGCGCGGGCGAGGAACCGGTGGAGGCCCGTCTAGAGAGGAGAGATTTGCACGCCTCGGCCACGCGCTCGCAATCAGAAACGCCGTCGAAGTGAAACTGGCTGCCTTTAGGTCGCCCTCCCAATTCCTTGCCGCGAAAAGATATGCGATGCCGTCCATCCGCAATTCAGCGCCTTCTTATTGAACTGAGGGAAAAGCCGCGAATAAGGCACGTAATCAACGTTTTTGCCGTGCTGGTCTTTGCGGCAGACAGCGCATCCTCCTCATTCCGCGGCTAGTGAACTGCGGCCGTTGTTCAGCATCATCAGCCGCTTCGCTCTTTCTAGACATTCGGCCTGCTCGTAGCGATAACGCGCACCGACCTCCATCATCAGCACCGTGTCGGGCAGGAAATTAAGCTCGCTGAAGATATCCTCCCAGTCGATATCGCCCCAACCGAGCGGCATATGCAGGTCACCGATGCCAAGCGCTGTGAATTCCTGCGGGTAGAAGCCCTTGTAGAAGGCCTGCGGCCGGCCGAAGGAATCGTGGACGTGGAGATGACCCGTTACCCGCGCCATGGCGCGTATCTGTTCACGGAAGTTGAGCCCGCGATAGGTAGATTCGATGTAGGCGTGGCTGAAGTCGATCAGCGCCACCAGGTTGGAATGGCTGACCGCCTTTACCGTTTCCGCAATCTCGGCCGGGGTTTGGCGATACTGCCCCGGCTCCGTCGTGAAGATGTTCTCCAGGGCAATCACCACACCGTAGGGTTTTGCATATTCGGCAAGCTCGAACAGCGCCTCGCGCTCCCGCCGGTCCGCTTCCGCCCGCTCGAAAGGCTGGTCGGCGCGCAAGTGCCCGCCATGCTGAACCAGTGTTCGGGCGCCGATCCGATCGCAGATCTCCACCAGCGCCTTGGCGGCCTGCAACTGATAACCCGCCGTCGCCGGATCCATGAAGTTCGAGGAAACGAGGCCATGAACCGTGTAGCGGAAGGGGAACCCGCCGGTGAGCGCCACAAGCCGCTCCGCCCTTTCCTTGATGATGCGTCCGCCCGCGATGAGGTCGATGCTCGTCAGGCCCAGTTCGACCGCATCGACGCCGAGCGCGCTCAGGCGGCGGAGATCGACTTCAAGGCTGTCCAGTTCGCCGTCCACGGACTCCACGCTAAACCCGGTTGCGATGATATTGCTCATAGCTCGTCTCCATTTGGATGGCCGACCGCGGCCGGCATTATGCGGCAATGGTGTCACGTAGGCGGAGCGCCAGATCGGGACTGTCGGATGTCAGATGGCCGATGCCTCGATCGAGCCAGCGGCGGATTTCCCCATCCTCATTCAGGGTCCAGACGCAGAGCCGCTCCAGCGGCATGGTGCTGCGGATCAGCTCCCACTCGGCCGCCATCAACTCGTGGTGGATCGCGACGATGTCGACGAGGTCATCGACCGCGGCGAGAAATGCACCGAGCCCGCCCTGCCGTCGCGCCCAGTCTTCGTTGACGGATACGAGACGCGCGACATGCGGGGCATGGCGCCGGCAGTCCGTCAGCACGGATGTGTCGAAAGAGGTTAGATGGGCGCGTTTGTCCGCCCCGAAGCGCCGAAGCTCCTCCGCCACGCGCCGGGCGATATCCGGATAGGGCGTACCGGATTCATCGACCTTGATTTCGACATGCAGGTGTGGCCCGTCACTCAATGCAAGGACGTCCAGCACTTCGGCCAATGTCGGGATCGTCTCGTCCGTATCTCGCAATCTCGTCGCTGCACGCATTGCGGGCGTCAGCCGGCGCACCGGCCCGGCGGCTTCGGCCGTCCTGTCGAGCATCGCATCGTGGATGACGAGCAACTCGCCCGAATCCGTCTGGTGCACGTCGAACTCTATCGCATCGACACCGAGCTGAAGGGCGTTGCGGAATCCGGTCAGCGAATTTTCCGGCCACAGATTGCGGGCACCGCGATGACCGATAACCTTTGTCATGGGGATGGTTCCTTAGCGTATCGTCGGGTCGAGCTTGTCGCGGAGCCAGTCTCCGACAAGCGAGATGGAGAGGGTCGTAAACATGATGACGGCAGCCGGGGCGAGCATGATCCAGGGGGCGCGGGTCAGATATTCCCGCCCGAAGCCCACCATGTTGCCCAGGCTGGTCTCGGGTGGCTGCACGCCGAGACCGAGGAACGACAGTCCGCTCTCCATCAGGATGATCTCCGGAAATGTCAGTGTCATCGAGACGATCAGCGTCGACGCGACATTGGGGAGGATATGGCGGAGATAGACCCGCGCCGGGGTTGCACCGAGCTGCACGACCGCGGCCGCATAGCCCTGCGCCCCGGCCGAGATCGCCAGTCCGCGGGCGATCCGGGCATAGCGCTCCCATCCATAAAAACCCATCAGGCAGACGAGCAACTCCATGGACGAACCGAAGAATGCGAGGACAGCGAGAGACATGATGAGAAACGGCAGGGCCGCCTGGAAGTCCGCAAGCACGAGCACGAGATGCTCGACCACGCCGCGGAAGCGCGCCGCTGCGAAGCCGAGCGCCGTACCGAACACGGCAGACAGAAGCGTCGCGCCAAAGGCGATGATCAACGACACGCGGATCGACTGGATCAGCCGCGACAGCACGTCCCTGCCAAGTTCGTCGGTGCCGAGCCAGTGCTTGAGCGTGCCCGGCGAAGAAAGCCGGCTCGTCAGATCCATGGCGGTGAATTCATACGGCCGCAGGTAGTCGGCAAACAGGGCGATCGCGACCATCGCCGTTAACCAGATGACGCCGGACGCCACCGAAATCGGCATTCTCAGGCGCAGGGATGCAACGGCGCCTCGAAGCCGCCCCGCAGGCGACGTTTTCTCGAGCAGATCAACGGAAGCCATCTCGCATCTCCTCACTGAGCTGCATGCGACCGCAGCCGCGGATCGAGCCAGCCATAGAGCAGGTCGACGACGAGATTCGACACCACCATCGCCGCCGCGATGATCAACAGAATGCACTGCACGACGGCGAGATCGCGGTTGCTCACCGAAACGACCAGCAGCCGGCCGATGCCCGGCCAGGAAAAGATCGATTCCACCACGACGGCGCCGGCGATCAACGAGCCGACCATGAAGCCGACGATCGTCACGATCGGAACCGCGGCGTTCGGAAGCGCGTGGCTCCAGATGACGTCGCGCCATTTCAGCCCCTTGGCAGAAGCGGTGCGGATATAGGGCTGCCCCATCACCTCGATCATGGCGCTGCGCGAAAAGCGGGCGAGAATGCCGATGCCACCGATGCTCATGGTGATCGTCGGCAGAATGCCATGCGCCCATGTGTCCTGGCCGCCGGACGGCAGCACCCCGAGAAGAACCGAGAAGATCAGCACGAGGACCAGGCCCATCACGAAGGAGGGAATGGTAAACCCGATGATCGCCAGCATGATCACGCCGCGGTCGGCGAAGCTCTGGCGATGGAGGGCGGCATAGACACCGGCCGCGATACCGATCAGAAGCTTGCAGATCAGCGCCGGCACGGTCAATTGCAGGGTAGCCGGCACCCGCTCCATTACCAGCTGAAGCGCCGAAGCCTTGTCGCGCATGGAGACGCCGAAATCGCCGGTGAGGATCGATTTGATGTAGGCGAGGTATTGGATCCACAACGGCTGGTCCAGGCCCCAGGCCCTGCGGAAAGCCTCTACAGCGTCCTGCGGGACGTCCGGACCGAGCATCACCTGGGCCGGGTCGCCGGACATGCGCAGCACGACGAAGGCGAAGGTCACGACGGCCAGAATCGTGATCGCGGCCCGAAGCAGTCGCACGAGAACGAAGCGGATCATGCCCGTCTCCTCAAAGTCTCGACCGACGCGCCCTCACCGGCCACGACGTGGCATGCTGCGGTTCGCCCGCTGCCGATCCGGCGAAGAGGCGGCACGCTCGTGCGGCAGATGTCGCGCGCGAGAGCGCAGCGGGGATGGAAAGCGCAACCCGATGGGCGATCCGCCGGATTGGGAGGTTCGCCCTGAAGGATGACCCGGCCTTCGAGCAGCTTGCCAGGCACGGGCACGCTTGAAACCAGTGCCCTGGTGTAGGGGTGCTGAGGAGAGTGAAAAATCACGTCCGACGAGGCCTCCTCGACGATTCGGCCGAGATACATCACCGCGACGCGATCGGCGATGTTTCGAACGACCTTCAGATCATGGCTGATGAAGACCATGGCGATGCCCTTTTGCTCCTGGAGGTCACGCAGCATATTGACGACCTGAGCCTGGATCGAGACGTCCAGCGCGGAGACCGGCTCGTCGCAGACGAGAAGCTTCGGCCGGGAAGCAAGAGCGCGGGCAATGACGGCCCGCTGCCGCTGGCCGCCCGAAAGCTCATGCGGGAAACGGCCGGCCTGATCGGGACGCAATCCGACCGCCGCCATCAGCTCGGCGACACGGGCTGGACGATGTTCCTTCGGGATGATCCTGTGGATCTCCAACGGCTCGCCGATCTGCGTGGCGATCGTCAAGCGCCTGTCGAGCGCCGCGAGCGGGTCCTGGTAGATGAGCTGCATCTTCGCGCGCAGCGCCCGCCATTCGGCCGTGCCGTATTGCGGCAAGGGGCGGCCCTCGAAATTCACCGCGCCCGTCTGCGCCGGGTCGATGCCCAGCAGCATCCGACCCAGTGTCGATTTGCCGGAACCGGATTCGCCGACAATCCCGAGCGTCTCGCCCGGCATCACCGCCAGCGAGATGCCGTCGACAGCGCGTATCGGGCTCGGGCGCCCGAAGAGACCGCGCCGGACTTCATAGATGCGGACGAGATTGTCCGCTTCGACAAGCGGCATCACTGTACCAATCCCTCGGTAATTCTTCTCTTTGCCTCGCTGCGTGTGACCGCCGGAACCGGACGCGGGCAGGCAAGCCGGCGGCCGTCATCCTGCGGCTCGAGAGGCGGACGCGCGGTCCAGCAGGCGTTGACGGCGCGTGGGCAGCGCGGCGAGAAGGAGCACCCCTCAGGCAGATGTTTCGGGTTCGGAACCGTGCCCGGAATCGGAATGAGCCGCTGGCGCGCCCCGTCGATCCGCGGAATCGCGTCGAACAATCCGCGCGTATAGGGATGTCGCGGCTCTGCAAAGAGTTGGGCGACGGTTCCCTCCTCGACGATCCGGCCGGCATACATGACGCAGACCCGCTCGCACACCTGCGAGACGGCGCCGAGGTCATGGCTGATGAAAACGATCGCCATGCCGGTCTCTGCCCGAAGCTTGTTCAGAAGATCGAGGATCTGCGCCTGGATGGTCGCATCGAGCGCCGTCGTCGGTTCGTCCGCGATCAAGAGGTCCGGTTGGCCTGCAAGCGCCATTGCGATCATCAGGCGCTGACACTGCCCACCGGAGAACTCGTGCGGGAAAAGATCGAAGCGCCGAGACGCATCTGGGATGCCGACCATGTCCATCAGCCGCAAGGATTCGGCTCGAGCAGCCGCACCGCGAAGGCCGCGGTGAATATGAAGCGCTTCGACGATCTGCCGGCCGACCCGCAGGACCGGGTTGAGCGAGCTCGACGGGTCCTGGAAAATCATTGCGATCCGCCCGCCGCGGATCTCTTCGAAGGCGGGACGCCGTGCTCCGCACAGTTCCCGGCCATCGACCCTCACAGAACCTGTGACCGCTGCCTTTCCCGGCAGCAGCCCCAGCGCCGCGAGCCAGGTCACGGACTTGCCGCAACCCGACTCGCCGACAAGCCCGAGAGCCTCTCCGCTGGCGACATTGAGGTCGATGCCATGCAGCACCTGCACGCCATCGAAGACGACCTTCAGATCACGCAATTCCACCAGGTTGGTGTTGGCTGCGCTCATTTCTCACTCCGATCGTGTTCCGGCTGCCGCATTGTTGTTTCGGTGCCAGCAAGGATTCGGGGCAGCCGCAGCGCTGCCGGAATCCTTGGATCAGCGTTTCACCCGGCCCAGTTAGAGGCCCTGAAGTCCATTGCAAAGGCGGGCGCCGCCTTCCACTTCAATGAGGACTTCACGCCGGTGAATACCGCGTTCTGGTGAAGCACCTGGTAGACCGGGTCTTCGCGCTCGCAGATCTCGAGCATGCGGGCAAAGGCTTTCCTGCGCTTGGCGTGGTCGATGCTGGTTTCGAGAATCTGGGCCATCTGGTTGGCCTCCGCATTCGTCCAGTCCTTCTTCTGCTGGACCTCGCCGTTCGGGCCGAACCCGGCGACGATCGAGGAGACGGGATCACCGAATGCGGCACCGGCCGACCAGTCGCGCACGCCCTTCACGCCCGAGGGATCATGGATCTGTCCCCAGTTCTCCTTCATCTGGATCTCGACGTTGAGCCCCACCTGCCGCCACATCTCCACCATGATCTGACCATTGGCGGTCTGGTTCGTGTAGTAGTTGTTGAGAAGACGGAACGGGATCGCATCGCCCTTGTAGTTGGCCTGCTTCAAAAGATCCTTGGCGAGCTGCGGGTTATATTCCGGAACTGTCCAGCCTTCGATGAACATGTCGCCGTAGAAGGGGAACTGGAGACCGGCCGGAATGGTTGTCTGGCCCGCCCAGAGTGCCTCGACGATCGCCTGCCGATCGATCGAATGGGTCATGGCGCGACGGACCAACGGATCCTGAAGGATCGGGTTCTGGACATTGAAAACCGAGATGCGGTGATTGTGGATGGTGGAGCCCTGTACCTCGTACCCGGCCGCGCCCTGGACGGCAGCGATTTGATCGGGCGGCAAGTCGCAGGCGAAGTCGTACTCACCGGAAAGCAGCCCATTCACGCGCGAGGAAACCTCGGGAACCTCGACGAATCGGATCTCCTCCAGCGGCGGACGACCACCCCAATATTCGTCGAAGGCGACGAGGGTCAAAGAGACATCGGGCTTGTGTTCGCCGACCATATAGGGGCCGGTGGTGATCGGCTTGCGCGCCCAATCGATATAAGTCTTAGCCTCGTCCCAGGCACGGCGATTGGCGATCTGACTGCCGAAGGCGTATAGGCGACCTTCGATGGTGACGTCCGGCGTCGCATTGTGGAAGCGGACGGTATATTTGTCGATGGCCTCGACGCCGGCGAGCGCCGGCCATAGGCGGCGGCCGGTGCCCGGGACGATTGCCGGCAGCTCCTTGGCATTCGTCGGCTTGTGCTCGTCTTCGAAGATGGTCTTGCCGCCTGCGGGCTGCGTGTCACCGAAGACGCGCTGGGCCGAGAAGCTGAACACAACGTCTTCGGCCGTCAATTCATCGCCATTGTGGAACTTCACACCCTGACGCAGCTTCAGCTCGAGCGTCTTGTCGTCGATGCGCTTCCATTCCGTCGCGAGGCCCGGAACGGGACCCTGATTGCCCATCCAGTCACGCAGGATCAGGCCTTCCCAGAGGTTCGGGAAGAACACGCGCTCGCCGACATTCGACGTTTCGTTCCAGACGTCGAGCGTATTGTTGATGGTGATCTTCTGCACCGCAATCGTCACGGAGGGTCGCGTGCCCTGGCTCAACGCGAAGCGTGGCAGGATCATACTGCCCGCAGTCGCGCCTATGAGACCGAGGGCGCTGCGCCGATTGATTGAAAGCATGGGAATCTCCTTTTGCCTTGGATCGAGGCATTACTCGGGGGACACTGCTTGGCGACACTCTTATGTCCGGCGGCGTGTCGTTTTCCTGATGTTCGGGTGAAACTTCCGTGACATGGGTCGACAGCGGTGCTGCGAGCTGGGCGTCGTAGCTCCTTGGGCGAATGTATCGCTTGCAACCGGTGCGGTGTCGGCCCGCGCACCATCGCAATCGAAAAGCCGAGGAACTGTCGTCATGGAGTACGGCGCCTGGAAGGTTGTCGTTGAGAGCCAATTAGTTTACATATGTTACATTGATGTGACGTTTGTAACAACAAGAGAGAACTGCATGGGGCAGCAGGAGTTGATGATCAGGGCCGCCTGGCTCTATCACGTCGAGGGACTGACACAGGCCGAGATCGGCGAGCGCATGAATCTCACACGTCGTCGGATAAATGAGCTTCTCGCGGCGGCGCTGGAAGAGGGAGTCGTCCGCATCAGCTTCAGTTCGCCGCTGGCCGAGAATGTCGAACTCGAATCGCGCTTGCGTAACCGCTTCGGATTGGATGACGCGGTGGTTGTGCCGACCCCGGTCGATCCGCGCCAGCTTCACTCCGTGATCGGGCGTGGCGCTGCCGGCTATCTGGATCGCTTGATCCAATCGAGAAAACCGGCCTCGATCGGCGTCGGCTGGGGAGCGACGCTGCGTGAAACGGTACTGCACATGACCCCTGCCAGCGAGCCGCAAATCGACGTGCGCTCAATGATGGGCGGCCTGACGCATGGCTCGGAGATCAATACATTCGAGATCGTCCGTGGCTTCGCCCAGATCCTGAAGGCGCAGTGCCACTATTTCGTGGCGCCGATCTATGCCGAAAGTCCGCAGTCACGCGATGCCATCATCGCCCAGTCTGTGTTCCGGAAGATCTTCCGCCAGACCTGTGACGTCGACGTGTCCTACCTCAGCGCTGGCGACATGTCGCAGCAGTCGCTGCAGGTGCGCTTTGGCCTACCGCAAGGAACAAATGGCACCGATCTGATCGCCATCGGCGCAGTCGGCGATCTGCTGGGGCGCTATCTCGATGCCGAAGGCAACCCCGTTGACCACCCAATCAACAGCCAGGTGCTTTCACCGGAACTGGACGAATATCGCCAAATCCCTTGCCGCATCGTTGCCTCAGGCGGCCTGCACAAGCACGCCATTCTCCTGGCGCTGGCAAGAGCAAGATTAGCGACGATCATCATCACCGACGCCGAGAGCGCCAAAGCCATGCTGCAGCAAGCTTAGCGGCGAACGACCGTCACGAGGACCTGCGGGTAATGAACCGCGTCTCGAGGTAAGCCTCGATCAAGCTGGTGATCGAGGAGAAAGAGGCGGCGGCCCGGCGCTGCGCGCCAAGTACACCCGCTCCAGTTCGAGAACCGTGGCGAACCGTGCCGCATCCTCCGCTGGCCCGACTGGTCATAGCAAGTACCGTTGGCCCAACCTATCTGGCGCCTACTCCGTGCGACAAGCCAATCGGCGACGGAATAGAAGTCGCGGCGTTACGTTTCTCCCGGGTCACTCAACTGGAGAACCGGGATGTTTCATTTTCTGCAGAAAGGACCGCGGGTGATCCGCTTTCTCTGCCGTCCGGAGGACCGCGACGTCATCGCACCGCCGGTACCCGCCAAACTGGCCCTGCCGGATTGGTTCCGCAGGCTGTCGCCGGTCGACAAAAAGCACCTGTCGACGACCAATAACGGTCTAACCGTCAAACGCTGCATGCCATTCCTCGACGCGATGACCACCGGCTGGATCCTGCCGATCGCTGCAACCGTGCGACTCGAGATCAAGGATGGCGGCCGCGATGTCGAGGCCGGCTGGGAGTTCGACCGGGTGATGGTCAGCAATCACGGCGCCCATCAGGTGGCGGGTAATCCCAGAGAGCCCTCGCCGCCCTGCAAGTTCCATAACTACTGGTCGATCCGCACGCCGCCGGGCTGGAGTTGCCTGTTTCTGCCGCCGCTCAACCGGCCGGGACAGCCTTTCGAATGCGTGGCGGGCATCGTCGACACCGACACCTATGCCGCTCACATCCATTTTCCCTTCTTCGCGACGGCACCGGACGGTCTCCATGTCGTTGAGAAGGGCACGCCGCTCGTGCAGGTGATACCGTTTCGCCGCACCGATACCGCCGTCACGGCAGAGATCCGCACCGAGACACGCAACGAGGCCGCGGAACGCGATACGATCTACCGGAATACCATTGCCGGCGAAGGTTGGTATCGCAAGACGGCGCGTGCTGCTCGCTGAAATTTATGAGGCGCATAGAGAACGGGGGCCGGATCGATCCGGCCCCCGCTCTTTTTACCCGCCGTTTCACCGCCATACGCGCCAAGGCTTGCCTGGACGATAGTCACGGCCGGAGCTGTTCGAACTCGAATTGGACGATCTGTTCGAGGACGAGTTCGAAGATGAATTGGAACTCGAGTTCGAGGATGAGTTGGAGCTCGAGTTCGACGAGCTGTTCGACGACGAATTGGAGCTCGAATTGCTCGAGGAGTTCGAGCTCGAATTCGATGAACTGTTGCCGGCGACGATGATTTCACCGTCGGACCGGCCAGTCGTTTGCGCGTTTTGTCTGGACGCGTTCTCGACGTCAGGAAGAGTTAGCGGATACTCTCTTGCCTCGGCCGAAGGGCCCGCAAATGCCGCCAGGCTGGCGAGGAGTGCCGTACTCACTTTCCAGTACTTCTTCATGCCATTTACTCCTTTAGAAAAGCGGACCGATCAGTCGGTCCGGCGGAGTAACGGGCTACACTTCCCTCTATTCCATGATCGGCGTTCGCCACGCCCTTATTTTTGTTGGCGCAGGCCGTCGAGGACTTTCGCCTCTTCCTCTGGCTCGAGCGGCACCCCGGCGTCAATCGCTGCCAGATAGGCGTCCAGCGTTTCGGTGGATGACGCCGGCGCATAGCCGCCGCTATCGCCCTGGGCGACGACGGCAAAGGTCACACGCCATTCGGCGTCGGCGCGGCAGGCGACGGAAACCACCGTCGAGCGGTCGGGCGAGTCCACTTCGAACTCCCGGCACAGGGCCTGGTCATTGTCGCGGAACGTGGCGATCGCACGGAAGCGCTGGTTGGGACCCGGCAATTGCCTTTCTTCGCCTGAGACGACGGTCTCGAGCGCCTCTTCAAGCGCGGGACTGCTGAGAACCGTCGGAGGCAGGACGCCCTCGGCCACGGTTTGTTCGCCAAGACCTAGCCAGTATCCGCCGAAGCCGGCGATGACCGCCGCAAGAGAGGCGGCGACGGGCGCGAGCCAGCGGCTTGTGCGCCGATCGTTTGCGGCCCGGCGCGGGAAAGGCAGAACGCTGGCGCCGGATTCGTTCTGCGCAGAGGTCTTCTCCGCGACCATCCTTTCGACGGCGGCCGTTAGTTCGGCCGGCAGCGGCTCATCGAGAAGCGGCTTCATGGCTGTCTTGGCCGCGTGGCGCGTTTCGATGAAGAGCGCCACCCGCGAAACAAGCGCGTCGTCCGTTTCCATTTCCCGCTCGATCTCAGCGGAGGTCTCGGCATCGAGCTCGCCGTCGGCGAAGCGCATCAGTATCTCGTCGGAGAAATCCGTCCTGGTCATTCGTTTACGCCCTTCATCACCCGAGAACGTGCAGTCGTCGTCGTTATTCCCGCGGCCTCGGCCAGAGCCTTGCGCGCCCGCGCCAACCGGCTCATGACAGTTCCGATCGGAATGTCGAGGACGTCGGCAGCCTCGCGATAGGAAAGCTCCTCGACGCACACGAGAAGCAGCACCTCCCGCTGCTCGTCCGGCAAGTCGCCGATCGCTTCAGCCACAGTCTTGAGGGTCAGCCGCGCTTCGGCCTCGCGCTCGCCGGATGCGCCGGCGAGATCGTGCCGTTCGGAGATATCGTCCTGGACGCCCGCGGTCTTCTGCCTGCGCACCTGATCGATCCACAGGTTGCGGAGAATGCGGAACATCCACGCGTCAAAGCGCGTGCCGGGCTCGAAGCGCTCGGCACTGGCGAGCGCCCGTTCACAAGCCGCCTGCACGAGATCGTCGGCGATATCTCGCGAACCGCAGAGCGAGATGGCGAAGCGGCGAAGATTGGGCAGGAACGCCGTGAGGCGTTCACCGACATCCTTCACCGCATTGCTCATGTCCCGGACTCCGCAATTTGGACTAGAAGAGGGAATAGATCGACGACTCAGCCGTTTCCATCCAATCTACAGGCACTCGCCCGTGCCTCCAAGAAATGCGCTGCCCGCTTGGAGCACGACAAAGCCCACCGAGGTTCTCAGATGCTCTCCACGCTGAAACTCGCTCTGATTGCTCTCCTTGCTGCAATCGCACTTGTCGCCGGCGATGTCCTGGCTCCGCCTCATGCAATGGTGCTTCAAATTCTCGGGAGCAGCCAAGCTCTGGCCGACGACGACGATGACGGCGGCGGCGATGACGACCGCGGGGCTTCCGGGCGCTCCGGCTCTTACGGTGCGGGCGCTGGATGGAGCGATGGCAGGAGCCTGTTCCGATTCCGTGACCTCTTCCCTCGTCGGACCACTTCACGGCGCGCAAGGGCCTCCGTTCCACCTGCACCGACACAAGCCCCCGATGAGATCGTCGGGCTCGGTTTCAGCCCGGCTCAGCTCGAGCAGTTGACGGAGGCAGGCTTTCAAGTCCTGGAGCAAGGCACGATGGCGACATTCAACGCTGAAGCCGCCAAGCTTCGCATCCCCTCGGGCCTAACACTGGACGCCGCGAGAGAGCGGGCGCGAAGTCTCGCGCCCAAGGCCGTCGTCGACTTCAACCACTATTACCGACCGGAGCAACGGGCCGAAGCGGGATGCGCTGCTGGCGACTGCATGGCGCGCACCGTGATCGGCTGGCCCACGGCGCAGGACTGGCCCGGCGCTTGCACGGGCGGAGCCACGATCGGTCTGATCGACACGGCGATCAACCCTGAGCACGCTGCCTTCGAAGGCAGTAACATTGAAATCATCCGCCTTGCCGACGCCGAATTGCCAGAGTCCGGCAAGCAGCACGGGACGGCTGTCGCGGCCCTGCTCGTCGGCTCGGCGATGAGCCGCACGCCGGGTCTGATACCGGGCGGCAAGCTGATCGCCGTGGACGCATTTCACCGTGCCGGGCGGCAGGATGACCGCTCGGGTGCCTTTGACCTCGTGCGTGCTCTCGATCTGCTGGCCGGCCGCCAGGTACAGGTGATCAATCTGAGCCTTTCCGGCCCGCCCAATCTGCTGCTCGAACAGGCCGTGAAAAGGCTGGGGGCGCGCGGACACATTATGGTTGCCGCTGCCGGCAACGGCGGGCCGAGAGCGGAGCCGGCCCATCCCGCAGCCTATGAGGAGGTCATCGCGGTTACCGCGACGGACAAGCGCAAGCGGCCTTACAGGCGCGCCGGTCGCGGTGAGCACATTGACTTCGCCGCTCCGGGCGTCGCGGTCTGGACCGCGGCGTCGATCAGCGGCGCACGTCCCAAAACGGGTACTTCCTTCGCCGCCCCATTCGTCACCGCCGCGGTGGCGCTGATGAAGGCATCCGAACCGGGACTTGCGCCTGAGGTGATCCGGGACAGGCTCACCGGAAATGTGGAAGATCTCGGCGATCCGGGAAAGGATCCGGTCTTCGGTTGGGGCCTGTTGGACGCCCGGGGAATCTGCACGGCGGCACCATGAACATCTGGCGAGAAGGGTCCGGCGGAAAGCGGCAAGGCGCTGCTCGATCCAAGCCAGAATAAGGATGAACCCATGCCCCGCATGATCTTCGTCAACCTACCCGTCGCCGACCTTGCTAAGTCTATGGCCTTTTACGAGGCGATCGGCGCGGCGAACCAGCCCAAGTTCACGGACGAGTCCGCCGCCTGCATGGTGTTCTCCGACACAACCTTCATAATGCTGCTCACGCACGACAAGTTCGGTCAGTTCACGTCCAAGCGGATCGCGGATGCGCATTCGACGAGCGAAATGCTGCTCGTCATTTCGCAGGAAAGCCGCGAGGCGGTGGATGCGATCACCGACAAGGCGGTCGCCGCCGGTGCACGCGAGGCGCGCGAAAAGTCGCAGGATACGGCTCTCATGTACAGCCGCTGCTTCGAGGATCTCGACGGCCATATTTGGGAGCCGCTGTGGATGCGTCCCGATGCGGCCGTCCAAGTGCCCGAAGCGTTCGCCAATGCAGTCACGTGACCGCATGCCTCGTCAAACTCGCTACCACGGCTCGCAATTCATTACTGCCGTGGAACGGCACAGCGTTACCCGAGCCACTGGCTTGTCAGTCGCTAGTTCGGCGCGGTGGCTGCGGTTTCACCGGGCGGCAAGATCCGGAACAGAAAGGTTGAAACCTTCTCGCCCGGCTTGAAAGGTCCGGGAACGTGATTGGATACCGGTTTCAGGCTTTGAAGGAATACTGCGATTGACGTCACGTCTTCTTCCGTGAGCTGCGCGAATGCATGCCACGGCATGATTGGTGCCAGGACGCGACCGTCCGGCCGCTGCCCGGTCTGAAGCGCAGTCACAATCTCTTCCCGGGTCCAGCCGCCAATGCCGGTCTCCTTGTCAGGCGTAATGTTGCGGCCGACGAAAACACCCTGCCCGGGGATTTCAAAACCGACGTCCGATCCACCCAGAAATCGCGAGGTGTCCGGTTTTCCGAAGAAATACCCCGGTGTGTGGCAGTCGTTGCAGCCGCCGATCGTGACCAGGTATTCGCCGCGCGCAATCTGCGTGTCATCGGCAGCTGCCATGCTCGGTTGTAGCCACAATGCGGAGGCGGCTAAAAATGCATACCGAGCGCTCAATCGAAACATCTTACCCTCCGTGATACAGAAGCTCGCAATTTCAAACGAACTGAATATCACGACAAACTTGTTCTATATATTAGCCATTTTGAATTATCGAAGATTACGGAAGATGGCGCCTAGGGCCGGCGGCGCGGTGTTCATGGAGTAGCCTCGCGGTGCATTCCACTCCGTTCCGGTCAAGACACGTATACACCCGTCGTTTACATCCGCCGCCAGCGCCCTAGATTCTCCAGCATTGATGCCGGCAGGTCCGGCTGTCGCGCGGCGCAAGGCCTATCAGGGCTGCGACCGCAAGCTCCTCAAGCAAATATCGAGAGCAAGACATGACCGAAGTCAAGAACGGCGACGTCGTTCGCATGCACTACACTGCCAAGCTGGCGGATGGCTCCGTCATTGATTCTTCCGAAGGTCGCCAGCCGCTTGAATTTAAAGTCGGAGCGGGCAAAGTCATTGCCGACCTCGATCGCCAGATAGCCGGTATGGCAATCGGAGAAACCAACACGGTTACCATCCCTGCAGATGAGGCTTACGGCCCACGCGATGACACCAAGGTGCAGATAATCCCGCGTTCAGCGGTTCCCGAGGATGTCGAGGTCGGCACGAGACTTCAGCATACCGCCTCGGATGGGCGGCAGACGGCTGTTACCGTTACCAGAGTCGACAACGAACAAGTGACAGTAGACACCAATCACCCGCTTGCCGGCCAGGATCTGGTTGTCGACGTCACCGTCGTGGAAATCCTTCGTCCGTAACGGGTTCGCGATCGGTGCGCCATGTCCACTGCAATCATTCTCGGGGGAACCGGTCAGATCGGCCTTGCCGTTGCCGAGCGTCTTGCCCATGATGTTGATGATCAAGCGCTCGCCATAGAGGGCGCGGAAGATCTCGCCATTTGAAAGGAACCGGCCGATTTGCCGGGCATTCCATGCCACAGCCACTCATGATGGGAGCTGGCCTTGTGATTCCTGGCAATCTCATCCGGAACGCACCGGTCCTTCGAAGAGCCCCAGATCATCGCGGCTGAAGGTCACCAAGTGCCAGCGGACGAGAGCGCCCGCGGCATCCAGCGTCTCATAGCTCAGCCTGTCCGGACTGTCGATCCTGCGCATAGCCTCATGATCGATTACGCCGGACCTGATAACTTCAGCTGCTCGGTCGCGGTCGCCACCGAATGCATCCTCGACGAGCTCGTGCGTGAGTATAACGCCTTTACGGGGACGGCCACCGTCTTCGTCACGGGCCAAAATGATCATGGCGGCGCCGAGCTTATCGGTGGTTTCCTGGTCAGCCAGGATTTCGAACGATGACATGGGATTCCTCCGACGAGGTGTACATACCCCCAGCAACTTTCTCGGCGCATGGCAATTGCATGACCTAACCCACCCTTTGGCCGGTCTATTGACGCTGAGTCGGGTCTGGCCAGAGTGCCCGTACATCCTGGGGCAGACTTTCGCGGATATTGCGGACTTCGCCGGGATCAAGGTGGTGCGACAGCACATGAAACACCGTTTGCACCGCCTCCTTGGCATCGACCGGGCGGGTGAACGCGAGTTCCTCTTTCACCCGGCCAAGGAAATCGTCCAGGGTCCGCGACTGTACCGGCTGTCTGGAGGGCTCGTATTGATCGTAATAGGTCCCCCGCACGAGCAGCGGCAGTTGCGCGGAAAGATGAGCCGACAGGTCGGCGGACAAGCGATCGCGCAGGGTGTGAAGAACAGCGCTCAGAATATGCCATGCGCGCTGACGATCCGGCCCCTGGTGTTCCATGATTTCATCGAGCCAGATATTCGTGGTCTGGAGCGTCTTGTCGAAGACGGCGATACCGGAAGCACTCATGATGCTCTCCCGTTGTTGATGATCGATGCCGGTCGAACCAGATGGATGGGCAGATGTTCCAGCGCAGCTTGCTTCACCATGCAACTGGGCAACGTCACCTCGATGAATAAGCGTCGCCGCTTTCTACAAGCAGCGCCCAATCCCGACCTAAAGCACCTCGGAGAGCACAAAGACCGTGAGAAATCCGGCGGCGATCGAGATCGCCGCGGATTCCTGGTACTGGTGTTCCTCGGCTTCTGGAATAAGATCCGTCACAGCGAGATAAAACATCCCTCCACCGCCAGTGGCGAGCAGGAAGCCGAGTATGACCTCAGATAAATTCCGGAAAAGAAACCACCCCAGCATTGCGGAACCAAATAGGGAAATCCCGATCAGGCCGGTCCACTTGAAGATGGGCCAGGCGTAGCGTTCCTGGTTTTCCTCACGCTGGAGGGCGCCAATGCTGAGCGCCTCCGCGATATTGTCTATTCCGACCGCCAAGCCGGCAATGACTGCCACCGTCGGATCGATCACAGAGCCAACGCCGATCGTCAGCCCTTCGATGAGCTCCTCAACGCTCGTGGCTCCGGCAAGCACGGTCACCTGGCTGCCGCGCGGCGCCCGGCGCTTGTGATATCCCTCCACCCAGCGTCTCTGCGAGGATTTCGGGCCTGCCAATGCGCCACGATTGATATAGAAATCAAGGCCATACACTAGGCCGAAACCGAGGGCGAAGCCGCCGGAAGCAATCAAGAGTGATGACTGCTCTAAGGCATTTGGCATCATCTCGAACGCGAAGGTGCCCATCAAAACGCCACCCGCATAGCCTACGAAAATGGAGAGCAGCAGTGTCGTCGGATTGAGCAGGATGGCTATGAGGCCGCCGAGCGGAGATGCCACGGCGGCGCAGATAGCGACCGCGAGAACAACCACCAGCTGGCCGTCCATGACTGTCAGTCCTTCCGTCGAAGAGCCTAATGTATCTAATGTATCGCCAGGATGAACTCGGTCCGAAAAGCTCCGGAGTAAGCGTTTTGGCAACCTTCTACTGCACCGCCTCCCTCGGCAGTACGGCCGGGGCGATCTCCATCTGAGATGGTCCAGGGGAAAGCGGATCGCCCGTTTGAGGCTTCTCCGGTTCCGTATCGTTGGGTGGCCCCGCCTGTATAGATTGTTCCGTGGCGTCGGCGTCGGGGCTGGCGCCGCTCGTCGTCGCGTCACCACTTTGTCGATCCGTGTCGATCGGCCTCGGCGTTACAGATCCGTCTGCGGCCGCAACCCGCCAGACAGTGTTGCCGGCATCGTCGGCGACGAGGAGCGCACCGGTGCCATCGATAGCGACGCCGACCGGTCGGCCACGCGCCTCATCACCCTCGATGAAGCCCGTCACGACATCCTGAGCCTTTCCCGCCGGACGACCATCCTCGAACGGAACATAGACAACCTTGTAGCCATTGAAGGCGCTGCGATTCCAGCTGCCGTGCTCCCCGATGAAGGCGCCATTGGCAAAAGGCTCCGGCAAAGCGGAGCCGTTGGAGAACACCAGCCCCAGCGCTGCGACGTGACTGGAAAGGGCGTAGTCGGGTGCGATCGCCTTCTCGACCATGTTCGGGCGCGGCGGGTGGACCCGTTCATCCACGTGATCGCCGAAGTAGCTCCAGGGCCAGCCGTAGAAGCCGCCTTCCTGCACCGACGTCATATAGTCCGGCACGAGGTTTGGTCCGAGCTCGTCTCGCTCGTTGACCACGGTCCAGAGAACGCCGGTCTGGGGGTGGAAAATCAGACCGTTTGGGTTGCGCAACCCCGATGCAAAAACGCGGGCAGCGCCCGTTTCCCGATCCACTTGCCAGATGGCCGCACGGCCCTTTTCGGATTCCAATCCGTGTTCCGCTACATTGGAGTTGGAGCCGACCGAGGCGTAAAGGTAGCGCCCGTCCGGGCTGAGTGCCAAATCCTTGGTCCAATGGTGGTTGATAGGCCCGCCGGGAAGCGGGGTCAGCACGCGTGGCGTCCCGCTGATCGCCGTCTGGCCGAGTTCATAGGGGTAGGCGAGGATCGCATCGGCCGCCGCCACGTAAAGCGTTCCGCCATGCCACGCGAGGCCGAAGGGAGAATTGAGGCCAGTCAAAAGATTGTTGCGTTCGTCGACCTGACCGTCGCGGTTGGTGTCCCGCAGCAGCGTAATCAGATTGCTTTCCCCTTTGGGGCCGCCGCCGCCTCGGGCCATCGACATGATCCAGCCGCGGATCAAGTCCTTGGGCCGGGTGGTGGGCTTGCCGGGCGGTTCACGCAATTGGACGACAAGCACGTCGCCATTTGGCAGGGTGTGGAGCGTGCGGGGGTTGACAAGCTTCGTCGCATAAGCGGAGACGGAAAGGCCCTCCGGCACCTTGGGCGCCTCCCCTTCTCGCCACCCGACGACCTCGGCGATTCTCATATCGGGAAAAAGCTCCGAGGTGGGTTCCGGCAAGACCGGATCGGGGCCGATCTGCTGGGAGACGTCGAAATCGGCGCCGTCGTCGCCGCAGCCTGCAAGCGCGAAAGTAACAACCGAGCCAACGGCAAGTGCGAGTACGCGGGGGGAAGCAGGCCTACCCATATTTGCTCACCCCGGTGTGAGCTCGATAGAGCAGAGCGCGATCGAGTACGGCAGCGACGACTATCACAAACACGGTCACAGCCGAGAGAATCAAGCCGTAAGGAACGACGGCGGTCCAGCCATCGGCCGCGTGGACAAGATTGTTGACGAAAGCAATCACAAGAATGACCAAGTAACAGATTGCATGAGGCAATACCTCACGAGGTGCGCGTGTATCCCGGCGAACCACGAATTCGACCGCGCCGGCCAAGGCCGCGATGGCCCCCAAAGCCACTCCGGCAAAGAGCAGCCAGGCCGAAAAATTCTGCCACATCACATGCGCCGTTTGCCAAAAGGCGATGTCGGTCACAAGCGCCAGGGTGAAACAAGCGATCGGAAACGCTGCGAACAGCGAATGGATCGAATAGCGCGGGATCGTGGCTGTCGATGGGGAGTGTCCCAGGCTCATCGGCGCCTCCTGTTTGGGGTCGCGATCTGAAACAGCGGCACGCGCGTTTTGTTCCTGCGCCGAATGTGTCGAAATCCAAGATGGGCCCAAAGCACTGGCCGGGCCGGAACCATGGCGTTCCGTAGCAGTTTCCCAATTCTGCGCAGCAGATCGGTGCCGTGGTCCGAGCACGGCATGGACTACCTGGACCCGGTGTAGCGCGGACCGAGTTCGTCAGCTGGATTGTCAAAGCGCGGCATTGCTCGGCCGCTTCGGAGCAGAAGGGAAGGACCGATGGGGCTGCTGGCAATGCACATGACGATGCACATCTTGCTGATGAACCTCCTCGCGCCGTTGGCAGCAATCGCAACCTTGCGTTATGGCCGCGAACGGCGGCAAACGACGCCAGGAGCGCTCGGGCTGGCAACACTTGCGCAACTCGCCGCTCTGTGGGGCTGGCACGCTCCGCCCCTCCTCGACCGTGCCCACGAATCTCCTGCAATCCACATACTGATGTATGCCAGCCTCTTTCTTACCGCCTTCCTGTTCTGGCGGCTGGTGTTTCGCTCCAATGGCGAGGCTCGCTGGAGACCAATCGTTGCCCTCCTTATCACCAGCAAGTTCTACTGTTTGCTGGCGGTGCTTTTCGTTTTCGCGCCTCGCGTGCTCTATCCGAACGTCGCCGGCGCCCACTCGGGTCACAGTGCTGAGGCCCTGAGCGCAACACTGGCCGACCAACAGCTCGCGGGCCTCCTCATGTTGGCCGTCTGTCCGGCAACCTACGTCATTGCTGGGATCGCGATTTGCGCGCGTTGGTTGTTCGCAATGGAAACAGGTGAAGCCCATCAGAGGCCGAAAACAGGTGGAGAGGCGTGGACCTGAAGAACCTGGACTGGATAACGATTGCGAAGGTCGTCGGCCTGGTCGCCGGCGGCATGATGGTCGCCGGCGCCGCGTTCACATGGTCAGGTATCTACAATGTTGCGGCCTCCAAGGACCACCTGGGAATTACGACCTGGATTTTCGAAGTGGTCCGCGAGCGTTCGATCGCCGTCCGGAGTTTGTCAATCGAGGTCCCGCCACTCGGGAACGAGGGGATGATCCGGCTTGGTGCTTCCCACTACGAAGGGGGCTGCGTGCCTTGTCATGGCCGTCCCGACGAAAAGACAAACCCGATCGTCACCGGCATGCTGCCCCCGCCGCCCAACCTCGAGGACGTCAGCAAACGGCGTCCACCGGAGGAGATATTCTGGATCGTCAAGCATGGCATCAAATACACCGGCATGCCTGCATGGCCGAACCCGCAACGTGACGACGAAATCTGGGCAATGACGGCGTTCCTGGCGAACATGCCCTCCTCACCAAGCGGTTATTCGGACCTTGCGAGGCTCACACGCGACCCCGTCGACAATGGCGAGGGACTGGCAAACGGCCGCGCCTTTACCCGCTGCGGACGCTGTCATGAAAACGAAGGCATCGGCACGAATGGCGACCATATCCCGCGGCTGGCGGGACTGTCCGAGGACTATCTGCTTCGCAGCCTCCAGGAATATGCGCGGCGAACCCGGGCAAGTGGCGCAATGGAGCCCGTCGCCGATCTGTTGGACGACAGCGGAATGCGGGGGCTGGCGGCTTACTATGCGGAGCTTCGGCCGGTAGTGAAAAAGTCGTCCGCCGCGCACGACCCGGAGCAAATACGGCGCGGCAAAGCGATTGCAAACAGCGGCATTCCGCAACAGCAGGTGCCGGCCTGCATGAGCTGCCATTCGGGCCGCCAGTCACACCAGTTCCCTCTCCTCGCGGGTCAGCATGCCGCCTATATCGCCGGGCAACTGCGCCTGTGGCAGAAAGGAGGACGTGGCCAGACCGCCTATGGAAGGATCATGGCGGCGGTCGCACGGGCGCTCGACGAGCGACAGATCGAAGACGTCGCGGCCTATCTGGCGTCGCTGCCTTCCGGATATGCACAGACCGCTCCTCTAGCAGAGGTGGGCCGATGAGGTCTGCCGTATCGATCGCGCCGCTCACGCTTCTCCTCCTGCAAGGCTGCACCGGCGTACAGTCCGTCTTTGATCCCTCCGGTGCCGAGGCCGAGCGCATCAACACCCTCGCCTGGACGCTCATTCTATTGTCTACCGCAGTTCTCGCTTTCGTCTGTCTTATCGCGGCTGGAGCGCTCTGGGGCGGCGAGCGCTGGCGGGCGCGCATTTCCCGCGAGAGGCTGGTGATCGGAGGCGGCCTCGTTTTTCCGACCCTAACCCTCAGCATCCTGCTCAGCTATGGCTTCTACCTCATGGGATCCGGCTTACCTGCCGCGCGGAGCGACGGCAGATTGCGCATTGAGGTCGTAGGCGAACGCTGGTGGTGGCGGGTCACCTATGTCGACGACAGCGGTCGACGTGCAGAGAGCGCCAACGAGATCCGGCTGCCTGTCGGGCGGCCGGTAGAGGTTGAGCTGACATCGACCAACGTCATTCATAGCTTCTGGATTCCCCGACTGGCCGGCAAGCTCGACATGATTCCCGGCCGCACGAACATCTTGACGCTTCGAGCGACAAAGGCCGGGATCAGCCGTGGCCAGTGTGCCGAATATTGCGGCGGCGCGCATGCTTTCATGTCCTTCTATGTCATAGCAATGCCGCAAGATCAGTTTGACGCCTGGCTTGTTGAGGAGGCAGACGATGCCCGTATTCCCACCGGCGCTAATCCGGCGGCAGGGCAAGCGCTTTTCCTCTCCGCCGGGTGCGGCGCATGTCACGCGGTCCGCGGGACAGAGGCACGGGGCACGATCGGCCCGGATTTGACGCATGTCGGCAGCCGCCGCTCGCTCGCCGCCGCAACACTCGAGAACGATGCGGAAGCCTTCGTCCGCTGGATCCGCGACAGCCAGCACGTGAAGCCGGAGAATCTGATGCCATCTTACGGCATCTTCACCGAAAGCGAACTGTCGCAGCTTGCCTCCTATCTGGACCAGTTGAGGTGACGACGATGCTCGATTTCCTTCGCCCTGAACGAAGCCTCGCCCTCCTGGTCGCCCACTCTCGCGACGCTAACGGTGGTAGCGGTTGATGAAACTGCCCAATCCCGATCCCCGGCCGAAAGAAGAAGTTCGCGATCTCGAGCGTATTTGGGCAAGCCCGCGCGGCTGGCGGCTCGTGACGGCTGTCAATAACACCACCGTCGGCCTTCTTTATCTCGGTGTGGCGTTCCTCTTCTTCCTGTTGGCGGGTGTGCTGGCCATCCTCATGCGCACGCAACTGGCCGTCGGCGACAATCGGCTCATCAGTCAAGATCTCTACAATCAGATGTTTACCGTCCACGGCACGACGATGATGTTCCTGTTTGCCGTACCGGCTGTGGAGGCGCTCGGCGTCATGCTGCTGCCACAGATGCTCGCGGCTCGCGACCTGCCGTTTCCGCGTCTCAGTGCCTTCGCCATCTGGGCCTATGTCGTCGGCGGACTGGTCTTCTTCTCGACGATCTTCTACGACCTGGCGCCGAAAGGCGGCTGGTTCATGTATCCGCCGCTGACGCTGACGGAATATTCTCCGGGCGACAACGCTGACTTCTGGCTGCTTGGCATCGGCTTCATCGAGATCTCGGCCATTGCCGGGGCAATCGAAATCGTCGTCGGCGTGCTCAGAACCCGGCCACCGGGAATGTCGCTTGCCAAGATGCCGATCTTCGCCTGGACGATGCTGATTTTCGCCAGCATGATCATGTTCGCCTTTCCCGCGGTGATCCTGGCAACAATGATGCTGGAGCTTGAGCGGGCGTTCGCCTGGCCTTTCTTCACTGCAGCGCTCGGGGGCGATCCACTCCTTTGGCAGCATCTCTTCTGGTTCTTCGGGCATCCGGAAGTCTACATCATCTTCCTTCCGGCCGCCGGCCTCGTCTCGATGATCGTACCGACCATGGCGCGCACGCCCCTCGTCGGTTACCACCTGATCGTGGTGGCACTGATCGGCGTCGGCTTTTTCAGCTTCGGGCTGTGGGTGCACCATATGTTCACG
This sequence comes from Sinorhizobium sp. BJ1, assembly GCF_002531555.1. Taxonomy (NCBI): domain Bacteria; kingdom Pseudomonadati; phylum Pseudomonadota; class Alphaproteobacteria; order Hyphomicrobiales; family Rhizobiaceae; genus Sinorhizobium; species Sinorhizobium sp. BJ1. The sequence continues at coordinate 196,997 of NZ_NWTH01000009.1, read as the reverse complement.
ACTGGCATTCCGGCGCTGAGCCTCGCCTTCTTCTCCGCCGCCAGCATGACGGTCGCCATACCGTCAGGGATCCAGGTGTTCGCCTGGATCGCGACAATTGCCGCCGGTCGAGAGCGGTTTCGCATCACGACCGCGTCGCTCTTCATCCTCGGCTTCCTGTTCATCTTCACGTTGGGTGGCTTGACGGGCGTGATGGTGGCCATGGTGCCGTTCGACTATCAGGTGCACGACACCTATTTCGTGGTCGCGCATTTCCATTACGTCCTGATCGGCGGGTTCGTATTCCCTCTTTTTGCCGCCTTCTACTACTGGACACCCTTGTTCAGCCGGCGAATGCTCTCCGAGCGGCTGGGCCGCTGGGTGTTCTGGCTGATGTTCATCGGCTTCAACATCGGCTTCCTGCCGATGCACTTGACCGGGCTCAAAGGCATGCCGCGGCGCGTGTGGACCTATCCGGCGGATATCGGCTGGGAGACGCTGAACATCGTTTCCACAATCGGCACCTACGTCCTGGCCGCCGGAGTCGTGCTTTTCTTGATCGATCTCGTCAGCAACTTCCGCCTCGGAAAAGGTGCCGTGGAAAATCCCTGGGAGGCGGGCACGCTTGAATGGTTGCCGAACGACGTCTATTCCACCCGCAGCATACCCCACGTCACCGGTCGCGAGCCCCTCTGGGACAGGCCGAGCCTGCCTGAGGAAGTGCGCGCCGGGCACCATTACCTGCCCAATGCCCCCACGGGCGGCCGGGAAACGATCGTGACGTCCCCGATCAATGCCCACCCGCAATATGTCATTCAGATGCCTGGACCAGGCTGGTCGCCATTTCTCGCCGCGGTCTTCACGGCAGCCTTCTTCCTGCTGCTGACGGTCAAGCTCGTGATGATCGCCATCCTCTGCGGGGTGATCGCCATCGCCTTCTGTCTCGTCTGGGCCTGGGGACTCGACCCCGGACCGTCCAAGGGCATGATAGAGGTGGCGAAGGGAATGAAGCTGCCGACCTACATGACCGGACCGTCCTCGCACTCCTGGTGGGCCATGGTCATCCTGATGTTCGTCGGGGGCTCTCTCTACTTTGCCTATGTTTTCTCCTATCTGTTCCTTTGGCTTGTCTCACCCGATGTCTGGGCAGGATCTCCGGCACTGCCGGCCGCCTCCTGGCCGTTGACCGCCGCCGCGCTCCTGATGATCGGGGGCGGCTCGTTGTGGCTTGCCAGCCGGACATTCGAAAGGATTGCCGTATCTCGCCTGACAACCGCAGCGGTTCTGCTGTTGTCGCTCGGTTGCCTGATGAGCGCCCTGGGGCTTGAAGTGCTGGGGCATCTGCTGAGCGGTCTGCGGCCCGGCGGCAACGCCTATGGAGCAATGGTCTATCTCGGCGCTGTCCTCTTCGGTCAACTCGCCTTCGCCTTGCTGATCATGGGCCTTTTCACTATCGCCCGGCATCTCGCCGGCAAGCTGGACAAGGAGCGTCGGGTTACCTTCGACAACTACGTATTGTTGTATCAGTTCACCGTCATGCAGTCGTTGCTCGGACTGGCACTGATCCATGGTTTTCCGCGTCTTGTCGGGTAGGGTGAGATGGAACGTTCGACAAAAGACCCGCCTGTAGCCGTCGCGATACTGATCCTGCTGTTCGGCCCAATCCTATGGGCGGGTCATCTTTTCCTCGTCTATGCCTTCCAATCGGCGACATGCGCCATCACCGGCGTCACCGCGACAATGTCACGAGCCGCCGTCGCGGCGCCGGTGATCCTGCTGACGCTTGCTGTCGCGGCTTTCCTTGCTTTGGCGCTCTGGCGTTTCCGCTCCTTCGCATGGCTTCTGCCCGATGAGACGCATAACTTTCGCAACCAGCGCTTTTCCACCCAGGTTGGGCGTCTGCTCATCCTTCTGTCGCTGGTCGGGGTCGTGTGGACGGGCGCCGCGGCGCTTTTTCTGGATCCATGCGGCCAAATCAGGTGACGGGTATCGGCTTCTGATTTGTGACCTGCAACTTGGAACAGATCGCCGCTCACGACGTTGTGCTCCGCCCGTGGAGACGTGCAATGTGGGCTTTTAGGGCGGCGATCCTTTTCGTGGCGGCCATCTTCGTGGCCGCGGTTGCTTTCTTCGTCTTTGCATGGCGCTCCGAGATTCCGAAGGAGGAGGTGGCCGCCGAGGCAAGCTTCTCTCCAGAGCTCGTTGCCAAGGGCGCGCAGCTGGCGGCGCTTGGCAACTGCATCGCCTGCCACACGGTTCCCGGTACACCCGCTTTCACCGGTGGACTGGCGTTGCCGACGCCTTTCGGCACGATCCATTCCACCAACATCACCCCCGATCGTGAGACCGGCATCGGCGGCTGGAGCGAGGCAGCCTTTGAACGCGCGATGAGGGACGGCGTCGACCGGGAAGGCAACCATCTCTACCCAGCGTTTCCCTACGACCACTTCACGCGGGTCTCGGCGGAGGATACGCACGCCCTCTACGCTTTCCTGATGACGCGTGTCGCAGTGAGGGCCGAAGCCCCGAAAAATGATCTTCCGTTTCCTCTGAAGTTCCGCCCCTTGCTTGCCGGGTGGAAGCTGCTGTTCTTCGACAGGGGAGAACTGGAACCGGATAGCGCCCAGAGCGAGGCCTGGAACCGCGGACGCTATCTCGCCGAAGGGCTCGGCCACTGCGGTGCTTGCCACACGCCCCGCAATGCATTCGGTGCCGAAGATCCCGACCGGCACTTCGGCGGCGGCGAGGCAGAGGGCTGGCAGGCTTACGCCATCAACCGGGAGTCCAAGGCACCGATCCCATGGGACGAGCAGAGCCTCGCCTTCTATCTACGCAATGGCTGGCATGAATTCCACGGCGTTTCGCGCGGGCCGATGGCGGAGGTCACCGGCAATCTCTCCCTCCTGCCCGATAGCGACATCGCGGCGATCGCCACTTATGTCACATCGATCACCGGTGATCCCACGCCTGAGCGTAGCGAGAGAGCGGCGCGGTTGCGCGAGCAGTTCGAAGGGGATCGCTTGGAGCAGATCGCTGACAGCCAGAGTTCTGCGGTCAGTACCGCAGGCGGTGGTTCCGGCGAGGCGATCTACCTTGCCGCCTGTGCAAGCTGCCACGAAGGACGGCGGCGCCAACCCTTCGGCGGCCTGAACTTCGAGCTCAGCACCGCCGTCAATGCCCCGAACCCGCAAAACATCGTCAACGTCGTCCTTTTTGGTCTTCCGCCGGCGGACGGAGAGGCAAGCGCGGTGATGCCGGCCTTCCGCCACTTGCTGAATGACCAACAGGTGACCGACGTTCTCGCTTACATGCGCGAGCGGTTCTCCGAAGAGCCGCCATGGAGCGGGCTCGGAGAGCAGGTCGCGAATACCCGCTCCGGCGCCTACAAGGTCACGGTCCGGCCGTCGGATGGCATTGAAAGGGCGCCGCACAATGTCGGCGCCGAGGAGGAATGACGATGGTATCGCTGACAGTCAACGGCAACCAGCATCAGCTCGACGTCGATCCGGCGACGCCCCTGCTCTACGTCCTGCGCGACGATCTCGCTTTGAACGGCGCCAAATACGGCTGCGGACTCGGCCAGTGCGGTTCCTGCACCGTGGTGGTTGATGGCGAGGCGGTGCTCTCGTGCATGGTGCCGGTCATGCTTCTGGAGGGGCGCGAAATCACCACGATCGAGGGTTTGGGCACGATCGAAAAGCCAGGACCGTTGCAGCAGGCGTTTATTGAACTGCAGGCGGCGCAGTGCGGCTACTGCATTCCCGGCATGATGATGAGCGCACATGCGCTTTTGCGCCGCAGCGCTCGGCCAAGCGAAGAGGAACTTCGCGAGGCATTGGCGACGAATCTCTGTCGCTGCGGCACGCATATGCGGATTCTGGCTGCGATCCGCCGGGCCGGCGAATTGATGCAAGCCGCCTCGTTGCCTGGCGCCGATGAAGGGAGGGCCGGCTGATGGACATTCTTCAGGAAGAGATCACCCGCCGCAGCGTCGTCGTCGGCACCGGCGCCCTCGTCGTCAGTTTTTCGCTTGGCCGAGCCTTTGCCCAGGAGCCGCCGGCGACGCCGCCCGTGTCCCTGCCGGGCAGTCTTGACGACGATCGCTTCCTCGATTCCTGGATCCGGATCGATGCCGCCAATTCGGTCACCGTCTTCACCGGCAAAGCCGAGCTAGGTCAGGGTATCCGTACGGCCCTGCTGCAGGTTGCTGCCGAGGAACTCGAGGTCGATCCCGCGGAAATCCAGCTTGTCACGGCGGATACCGGGCGTACGCCGAACGAAGGCTTCACCGCCGGCAGTCAATCGATGCAGAACAGCGGCACTGCCATCCGAAACGCTGCTGCACAGGTAAGGGCACTTCTCCTGGCGGAAGCCGCCAAACGCTTTGGCGTGGCGGCGACCGAGCTCAAGGCGGAAAACAAATCCGTCCTGGCGAGGGACGGAAGAAGCGTGAGCTACGGCGAACTTGTTTCCGGACAAATACTGCACGTCGAGGCCCAGCCGCAATCGACCTTCAAGCAGCCCGGCACCTTCCGGGTCATAGGCAAGTCGCTACCTCGCGTCGATATCCCGGCCAAGGTGACGGGCCAGCCGGCCTATGTCCATGATCTGCGCCTCGATGGCATGCTGCATGCGCGCGTCGTGCGCCCGCCGAGCCCGGCGGCCGAGCTTACGGAATTTGATGGTGGCGGCGTCGAGGCGATGCCGGGCGTCGTCTCCGTCGTGCGCGACGGCAGCTTCCTCGCCGTGGTCGCGGAGAAAGAATTTCAGGCGGTCAATGCCATGCGGACTCTGGCTGCGGCCGCGAAATGGCAGGAACAGGAGACGCTTCCCGACCAGGTAGATCTGCCGGCGGAGCTGCAAAAGCTGGAGCGCGAAGTCGGTACGGTGGCTGAGGCGGGCATGCTCTCGTCCGGCGGCAAGGTTTTCGAGGCGACCTACACGCGCCCTTATCAGATCCATGGATCGATCGGTCCATCCTGCGCCGTCGCATTGATGAAGGAAGACGGGACGTTGGACGTCTGGTCGCATACGCAAGGCGTTTTTCCCGATCGCGCCGCGATCGCGGAGATGCTGGCAATGCCGGAGGACAAGGTGCACGTCGTCCACATGGAGGGATCGGGGTGTTATGGCCACAATGGTGCCGACGATGCGGCTGCCGACGCCGCCCTCATCGCCACCAGGCTTCCGGGCAAGCCTGTCCGCGTTCAGTGGATGCGCGAGCAGGAGCACAGCTGGGAGCCATACGGCCCCGCGATGCTCGTTAAAGTCAGCGCAACCCTTGACGCTCAAGGCAAGATCGCCAGTTGGGCCTATGATCTTTGGAGCAATACCCACTCGACCCGCCCGGGCGGAGCTGGTGCGCTTCTGGCCGGGCGCCACAAGGCTCAAGCCTTCCAGCCGAAACCCGCCAGGCTCAGCATCAGCGCGTCCGGCAACGGCGACCGGAATGCCAATCCGCTCTACGTGACCCCGAACAAGCGGGTACTCTGGCATTTCCTGCCCGACATGCCGCTGCGTGTCTCAGCGCTGCGCGCGCTCGGGGCCTACGCCAACGTCTTCGCGATCGAGAGCACGATCGATGAACTGGCTCTGATGGCCGAAGCCGATCCGGTCGAATTCAGGCTGCGCCACATGGAGGATCCGAGGGCCAGGGCTGTCATTGAGCTGGCTGCCGAGCGCTTCGGCTGGAACGATGCGCAAATGCCGCGGAATCACGGCCGCGGCTTCGGCTTCGCTCGTTACAAGAATCTTGCCGCCTACCTGGCGGTTGCGATGGAGGTGGAAGTCGCGCCGGAAACTGGCCGTGTTCGCGTGATGCGCGCCGTTTCCGCCATTGATAGCGGCGAGGTCGTCAACCCGGAAGGAATTCGCAATCAGACGGAAGGCGGCATCCTGCAATCGATCAGCTGGACGCTCTACGAGGCCGTGACCTTTGACAGGACAAGGATCACCAGCACCGATTGGTCGAGCTATCCGATCTTGCGTTTCGCAAGTGTGCCGGACAGTATCGAAGTGCATATCGTCGAGCGGCCCGGAGAACCGTTCCTCGGCACGGGAGAGGCAGCCCAGGGGCCTGCAGCCGCGGCCGTGGCCAACGCGATCAGAAATGCCACCGGCAAGCGTTTTTATGATCTGCCGTTTACCAGAGACCGTATTCGAGACGCCGTCGGAGGCGTCTGAGGTTCGAAAGCGCCTCCGGGCGCACTGTTGGATGTTCGGCTCCATAGATAAGGCTTATCGATCAGCGCCCACTGGTCACCTCTATCCGGCGCCCTAGCTGAACCAAACGCATGGTGGAACGTTCCCGCCGCTCCGCAGTTTGGCGTTCGCGGATTGTTGGACAGCCGCGCCGTCCTAGACCTTTCATCATCAAGACATGGAGCTGGATATGCAAAGTCCTGGCGCACTCGAAATCTCGCGGCGCGACCTGCTCGTCGCCTCGGCCGCTACCGTCACAGTGGCGAGCGCACCCTCGCTCAGCCACGCGCAGACGAATCCCCCCGCCGCATCACAGAGCACGAGAGTCTCTTTCACGGTAAATGGCGAGCGGCGCGAGCTTGAGCTCGACAACCGGACGACGCTTCTCGACGCGTTGCGCGAACATCTGCATCTGACGGGCACGAAGAAGGGGTGCGACCACGGCCAATGCGGCGCCTGCACCGTTCTCATCGACGGACGCCGTGTCAATGCATGCCTGACCCTCGCGGCCATGCATGAGGGCGATACCATCACCACCATCGAAGGACTCGGGCAGCCCGACAACCTCCATCCGATGCAGGCCGCCTTCGTCAAGCATGACGGTTTTCAGTGCGGCTACTGTACGCCGGGCCAGATCTGTTCCTCTATCGCCATGCTCGAGGAGATCAAGGCCAATATTCCAAGCCATGCAACAAGCGACCTGACGGCGCCGGCCGAGATCACGCCCGCCGAAATCCGCGAACGGATGAGCGGCAATATCTGTCGTTGCGGCGCCTATTCGAACATCGTTGAAGCCATCACCGAAGTTGCGGGGAGGAAGGCATGAGAGCTTTCAGCTACGAGCGCGCCTCGTCGATCGAGACGGCGGCAAAGGTGGCGGCCAGGAAGGACAGCGCGAAGTTCATCGCCGGCGGCACCAATCTCCTGGACCTGATGAAGCTTGAAATCGAGACGCCGACCCATCTGATTGACGTCAACGGGCTCGGATTGGACAGGATCGAGCCGACGCCGGATGGCGGCCTGCGCATTGGCGCCCTCGTCCGCAACACGGATCTTGCGGCCGACGAACGTATTCGCAAAGACTACGGGCTTCTGTCACGGGCTCTCCTCGCCGGGGCGTCGGGCCAGTTGCGCAACCGGGCGACGACGGCGGGCAACCTGCTTCAGCGTACCCGCTGTCCGTACTTCTACGATACCAACCAGCCCTGCAACAAACGGCAGCCCGGCAGCGGCTGCGCGGCGCTTGCCGGCTTCAGCCGCCAGCTTGCGGTCGTTGGCGTCAGCGATGCCTGCATCGCCAGTCACCCAAGCGACATGGCCGTCGCCATGCGCGCACTCGACGCCCTCGTGGAGACCGCCCGTCCCGACGGGACGACGCGCAGCATCCCGCTTGCAGATCTCCATCGCCTTCCCGGAGACACACCGCATATCGAGCATATCCTCGACCGGGGGGAACTGATCACGGCTGTCGTCCTGCCAAAGCCCGTGGGCGGCGAGCAGATCTACCGCAAAGTTCGCGACCGCGCTTCCTACGCCTTTGCGCTCGTCTCCATCGGCGCCATCGTGCAACCGGACGGGACCGGCCGCGTCGCGGTCGGCGGCATCGCGCCCAAACCCTGGCGCGACGAAGCTGCCGAAGGAGAGCTTCCGAACGGAGCGAAGGCGGTCACCGCCAAGCTTCTCGCCAACGCCCGTCCGACGGAACAGAACGCCTTCAAGCTCACGCTCGTCGAACGCACGCTGAGTGCGGTACTCGCCGAGGCAAGGGGGTAAGACAATGAAATTCGACACGCCAGCAACGACGAACCCGATCGACCAGCTCAAGGTCGTCGGCCAGCCGATCCACCGCATCGACGGTCCGCTGAAGACGACTGGCAAGGCTGTCTATGCCTATGAATGGCATGATCCCAATACGCCCTACGCCTACGGATATGTCGTCGGCTCGGCGATCGCCAAGGGCCGGATCCGGTCCATGGACGTCACCGCTGCACGGGACGCTCCCGGCGTGATCGCCGTCGTCACCTCCGACCGCGTGGGGGATCTCAAGAAGGGCAAATACAATACCGCCAAGCTCTTCGGCGGCACGGCGATCCAGCACTACCACCAGGCAATTGCCGTCGTGGTCGCCGAAACATTCGAACAGGCCCGCGCCGCGGCTCAACTCGTCAAGGTCGATTATGTCGAGGAGGCGGGCGCCTTCGATCTGGCGGCGGCCAAGGACAATGCCGTCAAGCCCAAGGATGGCGAACCGGATTCAGCTGCGGGCGACTTCGATGCCGCCTTCGAGTCGGCACCCGTCAAGTTCGACCAGACCTACACCACGCCGGACCAATCGCATGCGATGATGGAACCTCACGCCTCCATCGCCGCCTGGAATGGCGACGAACTGACGGTCTGGACATCGAGCCAGATGATCGACTGGTGGAGGACCGACCTCGCGACGACCATCGGGATCGACAAGGAGAAGGTCCACATCATGTCGCCTTTCATTGGCGGCGGGTTCGGGGTCAAGCTGTTCCTCCGCGCAGACGCGGTGCTGGCGGCGCTTGCCGCGCGCGAAGCGAAGCGTCCCGTAAAAGTCGCCCTCCCTCGTCCGTTCCTGATGAACAACACCACGCACCGCCCGGCAACGATCCAGCGGATCCGCATCGGCGCGGGGCGCGACGGCAAGATCACCGCGATCGCGCATGAGAGCTGGTCCGGGGATCTGCCGGGCGGCGGCGTCGAGGTCGCGGTTCAGCAGACGCGCCTGCTTTATGCCGGCGAGAACCGGATGACCGCCATGCGGCTTGCCACACTCGATCTTCCCGAGGGAAACGCGATGCGGGCTCCGGGCGAGGCGCCGGGCATGATGGCGCTGGAGATTGCGATCGACGAAATGGCCGAGAGGCTCGGTCTCGACCCGGTCGAATTCCGGATCATCAACGACACGCAGGTCGACCCCGAGAAGCCGGAACGGCCGTTCTCGCACCGCGATCTCGTCGGCTGTCTGCGCACCGGCGCCGAACGCTTCGGCTGGCAGGACCATAACAAGCGGCCGGGAAGCCGCCGCGAGGGAAACTGGCTCGTCGGCACGGGCGTTGCCTCGGCATTCCGCAACAACCTTGTGCTCCCCTCGGGGGCGCGCGTGCGCCTCGACCGCGAGGGCATCGTCACCGTTGAGACCGACATGACCGACATCGGCACGGGCAGTTACACGATCATCGCCCAAACCGCGGCGGAGATGCTTGGTGTTCCGGTCGAAAAAGTTGCGGTCAGCCTGGGGGACTCGCGCTTTCCGGTTTCCTCAGGCTCGGGCGGCCAGTTCGGAGGAAACTGCTCCACCGCTGGCGTATACGCCGCCTGCGCCAAGCTGCGTGAGGCCGTGGCGCAGAAGCTCGGATTCAACAGCTCCGACGACCTGGTGTTCGCCGGTGGCGAGGTCCGGTCCGGCGACCGCCGCATGCCGCTTATGGAGGCCTCCGGCGCTGAAGGGCTCGTGGCCGAGGACCGCATCGAGTTCGGAAAGCTCACCGAAACCCATCAGCAGTCCACCTTCGGCGCGCATTTCGTTGAAGTCGGCGTCGACGTAGCGACCGGCGAGACGCGGATCCGGCGGATGCTGGCCGTCTGCGCCGCTGGCCGCATCCTCAATCCGATAACCGCACGCAGCCAGGTGATCGGCGCGATGACGATGGGCGTCGGCGGCGCCCTGTCGGAGGAGCTCGTCGTCGACAAGGAACGCGGCTTCTTCGTCAACCATGATCTGGCCGCCTACGAAGTGCCGGTCCACGCCGACATCCCGCACCAGGAGGTCATCTTCCTTGACGAGACCGATCCGATGTCGTCGCCGATGAAAGCCAAGGGCATCGCCGAACTCGGCCTGTGCGGCGTCGCGGCGGCTGTTGCGAATGCCATCTACAATGCCACCGGCGTGAGGGTGCGCGATTATCCGATCACGCTCGACAAGCTGATTGACCGCCTGCCGGATGTGGCATGAGTGAGGGCGGCGTCCGCGGGCAGACGCCAGCGCCTTCGGCAACGGCCTGCGGCGTCTGCCCGCTCTCGACCGTCCAGCGGTCGATCGACCGATCTTGCCAAGACGCTGGCCGCTGCTCACCACCGGTCCTTCGAACAGCCCCAGATCATCACGGCTGAAGGTGACCAAGTGCCAGCGTACGAGAGCGCTCGCTGCATCCAGCGTCTCATAGCCGTGGAACCAGCGGACGGCAGGCCGCTCCCTAAAGCTTTCCTAACTGTTCACTGAAATACAGGCGCCGCCCATGCAGGTGCCACCGGCGCTTTGAGGACTGAACCAATAAAACTTGAAATGGAGCCTGAGAGAGCACAAGCCGAAACGTTCACATGAGCCAGCCCGCAGCGACAACCGGCTTGAGGCCGGGCAAAGAGATGACCACGAGAAACATGCAATACTCCGGAACAAGATCGCGCAGCGAACATTCCTCCCCACTTGGTCATAAATGCCCATGCCCGTGGAGGGTAGGTAACATCGTCAAAGGGGAGCGACGTGGCGCCAATTGGAGTGATCGTCGGCCCAACGCCGCGTGAGTTCTGGATCGGTCTTGGCCGCGCCTTCGCCGGAGCACTGATTTTCGCCGTACCTGTGCTGATGACGATGGAAGCTTGGGCGCTGGGCTTTCACCTTCACCCATTGCGGCTCGCCCTGTTACTGGCAGTCACCGTGCCGATGCTCGTGTTGCTGCACAAATATGGAGGGTTTCGCCAGACAATGGTGCTTCGCGACCGAATCGCGGATGCATTCGTAGCCCTCTTGGTTGCCGCTGTCGCGGCGGCTGCAGTTCTACTGATATTCGGAATCGTGAACGGGGATATGCCTTTGCGGGAGGTGGTTGGGAAGATCGCCGTCCAGGTTGTGCCGGGCAGTCTGGGAGCATCGTTGGCGCGGGCCCAATTGGGCCCAAGTCCATTGGAGGACGACGAAATTCCGGAGCCCGGTTACACCGGCGAATTGTTCCTGATGGTAGTCGGAGCGCTGTTTCTGTCCGTGAACATCGCACCAACGGAAGAGGTCGTCCTGATCGCCTATAAGATGAATCCCTGGCAGGAAATCGCCCTTGTAGTAGGAACCGTCGGCCTCATGCACGCTTTCGTATATGAACTCGAATTCCGCGGCACGCACAATCCCGAGCCAGGCGCCGGGTTCTTTAGCATCTTCTTTCGGTATGCGATCGTCGGCTACGTCTTGGTGATGCTGGTGAACCTCTATATCCTTTGGACTTTCGGCAGAACCGATGGCGCCGGCCTCTCTGAGACGCTCAGTGCAGTCGTGGTTCTCTCCTTTCCAGGCGCGTTGGGGGCGGCGGTGGCGAGGCTCATCCTGTGACAAAGAACGCCGCAAAGGACCACAAGCAACAGAAGCAGCAGTCCGACGACGAGGGAATCACACGAAAACCGGGAACCTCCATCACGGAGTGGGTGGTGGCAGGAATAAGCTGCCTCGCCCTTCTTACGGTACTTGCCTACCTCATCCTTGACGGCTTTAGCGGGCGCAACGGAACTGCCCAGATCATCGTGCTGCCGGTTGAGGTCACGGCCACCGACGGCGGCTACGTGGTTGAGTTCGCCGCCGAGAATCGTGCGGAAAAGTCTGTTGCATCGGTCGAGATCAAGGGTGAACTCCGCAATGGCGATGAGGTCGTCGAAGAGAGCAGTGCTACGCTCGACTATATTCCACAGGAATCCGAGCGGAAGGGCGCACTGATCTTTCGGAGTGATCCCAAGGCTTACGCACTGCGTCTTTTTGCGAGTGGATACAGTGAGCCCTGAGCGTCCGGTTGCCGGCCACGAGCAGTGGCCCGGCTGCGTGATGACCGCCGACCACGCTGGCGCAACATGCTGGCCGCCCCCGATACCGCCCCAGCCGGAACGGACATCTCGCCGCATCAGGATCAGTCGCTCCGGTCACGAAGACCCATCAAACAGACGAGTTTCGACTGCTTGCCCTGAGCGGACTCGAACTACAGGCCATGTTTTCGATTGAGCGGCGTAAAGCCCTATTGTGGAACGATAAATCAGGTGGGGACGGCCATTATTGCCGGCATGTCCTGCTGCGGCCATCGCTGCAGTGCTTCTCGTCCGGCATCGGTCAAGCCGTAGACGCCTCTGTCAAGCCGTTCAAACCAGCCATAGACATTCGCAAGCAAAATTTTCCCGGCATCCGGTATGCCGGATCTGATTTCGCCCACGCGCAGCGGTCCTGATGCCAGCGCTGAAGCACAGCCGAGCGCCTGCTGCCGGTACGCGGTCATGACAGGAGCGCGCGTGCTCCCGCCTACTGCCGGATCGCCGCGTCGCCTCTGGTGTTCGCGCATGAGCTTCGAACGCCGTTTCGGATTGGTTCGCGGCATCGGCGATACGGAGCCGACGATAACGCTGATGTCGCCGGCATCGGAAATGCCGAGCATGCCGATCCCGAGCCTGCGGCAGAGGTCGCGGTAGCGTTTGTCGGCCTCGCGACCATTGCCCTTGGCCGAGACTCGCGCCGCGATCCAGACCTCGTCCGCGACAGCCGCGCGATCGACGGCCTGCAGGATGAGCTCCAGATTGAAGGTCAGTTTTAACTCGCAGATCACGACCACAGGCGGATCGCCATCGCTCAAACCGACGAGATCGCAGCCGCCAACTTCGCCTTTGACGACATAACCTGCCTTTTCGAGAAAGCCTTTGACAGGCAGATAAAGCGACGTTTCCATATGCCTGCAGGTTTAAGCGAAGAATCGTTCCATAAACTACATCGTTCCGCCCGCATGGACACCGCATTTATCGCCGCCGACGCGGTTACACGGCTGGCTGGCAGGCAGCCGCCAACGCATCCTGCGACAATCGACCACTTCGCCGCGGCATTGGAACGATGCTCTTGAGCGGATGCGAAGCGCCGGCTACCAATCGATTCAAACGGCGGGAATGTCCGATCGGTCAGTGACTGTTCGGCTCCTGCATCCACTGCGAATGTCCGCTTGGCATGAAGCAAGCGCCACACGTCGACGTGACCTGGCTGGTCGCGATAGAAAAAGACCGGCCGCTCCCCTTCAAACCACGAGTCACACGTCGCAATACCGAACCCGCGGCATGGCAGTGGCGCAGGTTCCAGTGGATTATGCGACTCTCGCAGCACAGACGAGAACACCAACAGAAGACCGCTCTGGGTGCTAGTGCTATGTGATGCCCTTGGCGGCCTGAGTGGAGACGATGTGCCGCTGGAAGAGCACGAAAAGGATAATGACCGGCACGATCGAGATGAACGCGCCCGCCAGAACGACTCCCCAATCGCCCTGCGCGCCTCCGAACGAACGGCGCAGACTGAGAAGGCCGACCTGGACCGTCAGCGCTTCCGGTGGGCTGGTGATAAGAACGAGGGGCCAGAAGAAGTCGTTCCAGGCGCCTTGGAAGGCGAGAATCGCGTTGACCAACAAAGCCGGCTTGGCGTTTGGCAGAACGATCTTGCAGAACACTTGAAAACGGTTGGCGCCGTCGACGATTGCAGCTTCCTCTATCTCTCTTGGAAACCCCTCGAAAAACTGCTTCATCAACAGGACATTGGCTGAGGCGACGAAAACGACGACCACGCTCCACGGGGTGTTTAGAAGCGACAGATCCCTGAAGATCAGATAGTTCGAGACGAAGGTCACTTGTGCCGGAATCGTCATCGAGAAGAGCAATGCAGCGAATAGCAGACGGCTGCCCCTGAACTTGAGCCGTGCAAGCGCATATCCGGCAAGGCTGGCGACGACGAGCGTCAGGACCAGGCGCCCGATGGCGATGACAAAACTATTAACCAGCCAGCTCCCGAACAGACTCTTCCCGGTCTGCAGGTCAGCCGTCTCGTTTATCACCCGCCGGTAGTTGTTGAAGATCAACCCGAGAGCGCCTGGTGTGATGTTGTCCCAACTCAGCAGACGTCCGCGACGTTCGGATCGCGATGGCGAAATCGGACTGTCGATAAGTGTTTGAGAGGGCGGAGCGGTCAGATTGAAGGGCGTGCGTTCGATCCGGGGTCCGTTTGGGCGGTCGGTACTGTAGGTGATCTCATAGGCGAATGTCCGCGTCTGCCACTCTTCCCGTACTCCCCTCTCGTTACGCACCTGCATCGTTGCCGCACTGGAACTTTTCAGCGCAATTGACGCATAGTCCGCCGCATAATCGCGCATGAGCGCAGCGGCGATGCCCGAGCCCGGGCGGCGACGAGGGACCTCGGCCTTCGGTTCAACGATCGGAGTGTCGGCGGGCGCTGCGTACGTCACACTGAAGTCAACTTTGGCGACAGGAGAAAACCCTCCCCACAGAGCGTCACCCCCGCCCTCCTGCCCCAGACGGGCGGCGGCGATCCATGCGGCCGGGTTGAGCTGATCGAAATAGATGCGGAACGGTTTCTCTAATGGATCGACCTTCAGGCTCGCCATAAAGGCTAGAACGAATGTCCCTGCCATGATGGTCGCCACACCGAGAAAGATCAGATACAACCAGGCGCTTGCCGCAAGCTGCCGCCGGCGAAGCGCGCTGGCCGGCAGACGGCGGCGCGACGGTGAGGCAGCCGCGGCGGTCCTCCTCGCCATCACTCGGCGCTTTCCTTCACGCCGACCGACTTTTGAACATAGACGACCGCGATTGTGAGAATCCCAAGGACGAGCGCCGCAGCACTAGCCATGCCGATTCTCGAAGAGGCGCCTGCCGGAAAGGCGTTCTCATAAACGTAGTAGGCAAGCGTCACGCGGCTTGCGAGGGGCGCCGCATCTCCTAGAATCGCGACCTGATCGAACATCTGTAGGGTACCGATGATGCCCATCGTAACGACGGCAAAGGTCACCGGCCTGAGCGCCGGCACGGTTATGTGGCGAAATCGCTGAACAGCGTTGGCCCCGTCGATCTCGGCTGCGTCGTACAGGTCACTCGGGATCGACTGTAGCCCCGCCAGGAACAACAGCATCAGCGTCGGGACCGTGGTAAAGACATTCATCAGCGCTACGGACCACAGCGTGACCGGCATGAAGAGGAATTGCTGCTGGGTGTTCAGCCAGGAAATCAGCAGATCGTTAGCGAAAACAGGCAGCAATCCCACAAGGGCGCAAGCAACGACAAGCGCCAACGCGCCGGCGGCGGCGGCGAGCAGGAAGAAGGGATCGAAGATCGAAACACCTTCATAGCTGCGCCGCGCGTTGAGAACGAGTGCGCCCTGGAGCGCAGCGAAGCCCACGAAGAACAAAAGGATGTGCGGGCGATAAGCAAGCACGACGTTGATGATCGCGGTCATGAAGCCATCTCTCTGGAAGAGCCAGAGAAAGATAAGCGTCATGGCCGCACTGGACATGATGGATGGCAGGTAAAACACCGTCCGAATAAGTCCCCTCGCCCGGACGGCGTGGTTCACGAGAACCGCCAGGGCAAGCGCAAGCACGGTCTGGACCGTCGTGACGATGAGCGAGAAGCCGATCGTGTTGCGCAGGGCGATGAGGAAAAGTTCGTCGGAGACGAGTGCAGCGTAATTGGACAGTCCAACCAAGCTCGGAGCCTTGAACAAGTCGAAATCGGTAAAGCTGTAATAAGCTGTCCGGACGATCGCATAGACGAAAAACAGCGTCATCGAGATTGCAAAGGGCAATATGAAAAGCCAGCCGCTCCTCTCTTCTGAACTACCTCGCGACATGCATGTCCTCCCGCGGGTGCCCTGCTTTACTTGGCGAGCATCCGATCAAAGGCGCTTTGTGCCGATGCCAAAGCTGTGTCGGCATCCGCCTCCCCCAGGATGACAGAATTGAGCGCAGCATTGATCGGCTGCATCCAACTCCCTCCGACGTCTCCGAAGAAATACGGCATGACGTGGTCGTCCGAGAGGCCCTCAAGAACCACTCGGCTTGTCATCTGTTCCGGCCGGCCGCCCCGCAGCCAAGGGTTGTCAGCCAGACCGGTCCGGCTCGGGAGGGCGAGCCCCTGCTCCAAGACCCACTGCTGGGCCTCCTCTGTAGTCAGGAGCTCGGCGACTTTAGCAGCAGCCCTACTGACCTTCGAGGCGGCGTTGACGGTCCAACCGACGGTAAAGACGATATTGCCTCGTTTGCCGCTTTCAGGGTCTTTCGGCATCCGGACAGTGCCAAGATTCATGTTTGGAGCACTATCGCGCAGGGCGCTGATGATCCAGGCGCCCTCGAGCGCTATGGCAGCCCGCTCGGACGCTAGGCAACCGCCACTCCAGCTTTTACCCGCGTCGGCGGCCATGACGGCGGCCCCGGATTCCACGAGGCCGGTATAGAAATCGAAAGCCCGACGAAACCGCTCATCGAGCACGGTCCTTCCCTGACTATCGAAAGGGGACCAGCCTGTCGCCAGTGCAAAGGCGCCGAACCGGGCATATTCCGGAACGATGCAGAGGCCATCGACCTCCGGAAGAGCCTTGTGCACTGCCACGAGTTTCTCCTGCAGCGTCGTCCACGTATCGTCGTCGCTCGGATAGGCCACCCCCGCATCATCGAAGATATCCTTGTTGAAATGTACCGCCAGCGTGTTGAAGTCCTTCGGGACTGCGTAGAGCTTCCCATCATAGGTGAAGGCCTCGAGGAGATTGGCTGCAAAACCGGAAACGTCCTGCGTTACCGGTGCTGCTTGATCGGCTCCGAATATGGAGCGCGCCCAGAAGATATCGACGTAAAAAAGGTCTGGAGCGGTGCCCGCCGACAGGCCGTTGATAATGAATTGCGAAAAGTCGCCATCAACGGGCTCGTACTTGACCGTGATGCCCTCCTTCGCGAGATCGTCGGCAAGTACGTTGGTCAATAACCCATTGACAATGGCCACCTCGGACCCGCCCCAACCAGACATCCGCACGGTATCGTCGGCGAACGCCGGCGACCCAAGGAGCATGGTCGCCGCGGCAAGGGCTCTCGTAGGACAGAACAGCATATCGGTCCTCCCTCCGATCAGATGGCCACGTAGGAGAGCGGCAAGTACGGGACAAAAGGCGTCCCGCTGATCAGGAGGTAGATAGCTTCGTAAGTGAAAACGTCGAGCGGCACTCCGTTACTCGCCGAAGCAGCAGCCCGTTGGCTCTGCACACACCTTGAACGAAGCTTCGATCAGCGGGCATGCGCTGGCGCTGCTGGGGTTCTTCCTTTCTGGGCCGTATCTACGAGTTGGCCCTCTTATCTCATCTTCGGCTAAACGATTGCCCGCTTTCCTCGTGTCAATTTCCAGCGAACTGCGGCCCTGCCGCATGCGTCACGCTCAGGATGCCGTTCCGGTCGATGGGGCGTCTTGTCGCTCTGGCCTTCAGGGCCGACGACGTCCCGCGCGGTAAACCGGCGCCTGATCTGGTGCTCCATGCCGCGAGCAACCCAGGACTGGCTCCTGATCGCTGCGTGTTCGTCGAGGACTGCTGTAGGCTCCGGTAAAAATTGGCGATCTGGGAATTTTGCTCTGCATCTAGTCGGTCCGCCCAAGCGCATGGAGAAGCCAGACGAGGCCTGTGTCCATCAGCGCCGCCTTCGGCACAACCGCCTGGACGGCGGGCGCGCCAAGTATCAACGGCAGCTTTGCGGTGGCAACTGCGAAGCGCTCCGCGTGCATCTCGACGAAGCGTTTCGGCAAGACACAGATGAGCTGCGTCTTGGTGAGGAGATCGAGCGCCAGCATGAAATTCGGTACAGCCAAGCTCACACGGCGGGAAAGACCATGGCTTTCGAGCAGCTCGTCGACGATGCCCGCGGGGTCGCCCCTAGGCGCGACGAGCAGGTGCTGCATGCGGCAGTAGTTCTCGATCGTCGGTTCTTTCAGGAAGGGATGGCGGCTCCGCGCGGCGACCACGAACTCCTCGTCGTAAAGCGCTTGCGCCGCGAAGCGCGCCGGCAGCTCGTAGAAGGGCGCGATCGCCACATCGATCAGCCGCCCGTCGAGATCGGAAAGTGCCGTCTCCATCTGCATGTGCCGGACGACGAGATCGATACCCGGCGCAGTGCGGGCGATCTCGTCAAGCAGCGGCGGCAGGAAGACCGAGAAGCCATCGGCAGTGCCGATGGTGAAGCGACGGCGGGTGCGCGCCGGATCGAAGGGCTCGGCGGTGGAGATCACGCTTCGCACCCGCGCGAGAATTTCGCCGATCGGCGCCGCCAGCTCCCTGGCGCGCTCGGTCGGCACCACGCCCTTCGGCGTCTTCAGGAACAGCGGATCATTGAGCAGCCTCCGAAGGCGGCCCAGACCGTGGCTGACGGCGGACGCTGAGAGGTTCATCCTTTCCGCAGCGCGGCCGACGTTCCCCTCGTCAATCACCGTTTCAAAGAGCACCAGCAGGTTGAGATCGGTGCGGGATAGATCGATTTCATTCAGCATAATAGTGAAATCATATCACTTCATTCAGCATGAGCAAAGGCGTAGGTCTTCCGGGTGGCGAGGCCGTGCGGTCTCCCAACCGAACGGAGGATCAAATGAGCGACTTCATCGGCTACATCGAAGCCCTGGCGCTGCGCAGCTTGCAGCCTGCAGAGAGGCAAGGCCACGCGCCGGCGCCTGCCGATCCGGCCTTCAACACGCGGCTGCGCGAGGCGCTTGCCGGTGAGCACGAGGCGGCGGCCATCATTGGCTTCTGGCGCAAGGCAGGGCCTGCGCGCTGGTTTGCCAAGGAGCCCAAATTCGATCGGGTCTTTCGCGAGGGCTTCCTCGGGTCCCACGAGGCGGCGGCGTGCGGCGAACTCTTGCACTGGACCGCTTCGCCGGAGAAGACGCTGGCGCTCCTCCTTCTCCTCGATCAATTCCCGCGCAACGCCTTTCGCGGCACGCCGCGCATGTACGCCACCGACGCTCTGGCGCTCGGCGTCGCGCGCGCCGCCGTCGACGCGGCTTACGATCTCAAAGGACCGGCCGACCTGCGGCTCTTTTTCTATCTTCCCTTCGCCCATTCGGAAAACCTCGCCGACCAGGAGCGATCGGTCGCGCTTGCCCGTCGCCTCGGCGAGCCGAGCCTTTCGCACGCCAAGGGCCATCGTGACATCATCCGCCGCTTCGGCCGCTTCCCGCACCGGAACCGGATTCTCGGGCGGGCATTATCGGAGGAGGAGCAGCGGTTTCTGGACGAGGGCGGGTTTGCGGGCTGAGTTTCACGGGCATCTCCGCCATTCATTGCACCATCCGCGGCCGAACCCTGTAGCCGCCGCCAGCTCCCGCTCACTGGCGGTCAACATTCGCTTGAAGCGTTTGAACGACACCGTTACAGATTCATGCCTGCAACTCTCCCCTCGTAAAACGCATAGGGGGCCTGCCGCGGCGCCACGCCGTCGCCGATCTCGACGAAGGCCACTCCCAGTTCGGCAAGTTCGTGTGCCAGCCAGTTGGCGGCTGCGTGCCCGACCTGAGAGATAGGTGACGTTTTGTACCGGAGACATGGGTAACACTTTTCGCTTTTTGGGCGGAGGTGTTGATGCCGTGGAAAGAGACTTCGGTAATGGAGGAACGTCTGCGATTTGTCGCCCGGCTGCCGGAGGGCGAACGCATGAGCGATGTGTGCCGGGAGTTCGGCATCTCGCGCAAGACCGGCTACAAGATCTTCAACCGCTATAAGGAAGACGGCCTGGAAGCGCTGACGGATCGGTCTCGGCGGCCGGTGCGCCATGCCAATCAGTTGCCCGAGCCGCTCGAGGCGATGTTCGTGCGCCTCAAGAAGGAGAAGCCGCATTGGGGCGCCAGGAAGATCAGGGAGCTGCTGGTGAAGCGCCTGGCCGGCGATGTGCGCGTGCCGTCCAAGAGCACGGTGCATGCCGTTCTCGACCGGCATGGACTGGTCGCTCATGCCCGCAAAAGACAACGCTTTCGCGCCGAGGGAACACCCCTGTCGCAGGCGCTCATGCCGAACGACCTGTGGTGTGCCGACGTCAAGGGCGAGTTCAAGCTTGGCAATGGCCGATACCGTTACCCGCTGACGGTCACCGACCAGGCGTCACGTTATCTTCTGTGCTGCGAAGCCTTCGAGTCGACCCGCCAACCGGCCGTCTTTGACGCCTTCCGGCGGCTGTTTGCCGAATGTGGCCTGCCTGCCGCGATCAGAAGCGACAATGGCTTGCCATTCGCCAGTCCCAACGGGCTCTACAATCTCTCCAAGCTCTCCGTTTGGTGGCTGCGGCTCGGCATCACGCTTGAGCGCATCAGGCCGGGCCGTCCCCAACAGAACGGCCGGCATGAGCGCATGCACCTGACGCTCAAGAAAGAGGCGACCCGACCACCTGGCAGAAACATCCTCCAGCAACAGGCACGCTTCGACGCTTTTATCAGTGAATTCAATACCGAGCGGCCGCACGAGGCGCTGGAAATGAAGGTGCCGGCTCGTCTCTATGTCTCGTCCTCAAGACCCTGCCAGGGCTTGCCGGAAATCAGCTACCCTTTCCACGACAGAGACGTGCTCGTCACCAATTGCGGCCGTATCTGCATCTATCGCAAGAAGATCAACATCTCGACCGTACT
This sequence comes from Sinorhizobium sp. BJ1, assembly GCF_002531555.1. Lineage (NCBI taxonomy): Bacteria > Pseudomonadati > Pseudomonadota > Alphaproteobacteria > Hyphomicrobiales > Rhizobiaceae > Sinorhizobium > Sinorhizobium sp. BJ1. The sequence goes on along the minus strand of NZ_NWTH01000009.1, from coordinate 176,363 downwards.
GGCAGGACAGAAACTCGGAATCAAGGAAGTCGACGACGGCATTTGGCCCGTCAGCTTCATGCACTATGATCTCGGATATATCGATCTGGAGCAGAGAACCTTGCAAACCATCGACAATCCGTTCGGCACGAGATTGTCACATATGTCTTAGGTACGATCTGTTACCTATGTCTCCGGTATGCACAAAGAACTGAATGGTAGCGGAGGTCCGTTCTGGTCTCTATCACCGACTCGACGTCCCCGAGTTGATCGACCTCGGAACGTGGCAAATCGCACTGAAGAGCGCGATTCACCGGTACTTAATGAAGCGTCACGAGATAAGCGCCGCCAACACGATACAGTCAGGCAATTCGGCAGCGACGTGTAAGCCTTAGCAGCCGGCCTGGTGCCATGCGTTCGAAACGATCCGCCCTAAAAAATCGCCATCTCGTCATTGACCACGGATGTACTGGGAGCGGCGGCAGGTGATTACGGAAAGGTCGGGTTTAACCCTGCCTTTTTTGTTGCCAAGCGTTATTGCCTCGCCTCTCGACGTGCAACCGCAATTCACCAGACCCGAGGCCCTTGGGGACGATCCAGGCTGTTCCTTTTTGGCAAGTCTCAATCACCCGTTCTATCTCTGGCCACCAATAAAGGATATGCGCAGCTTGATATTGTTTCCTCGCTTCGGCCCACTGAGCCGGGAGATAAATGCCTATCAAATCGAGCTGAGATATTTTTGCCAATAGGGTCGGGCGGCGCAACATGTCCCGATCTGCCGAGAGGAAAACGTGACCGCCCGCGTGAGCGAATGCGGCAATCCAGTCCTCATCTGGTCGGCTGCGATAGGCGCTGCCGATGACATGTTCCAAAGTCCACGTTCTTCGCAAGGCAATCTCACGGACCGCCCGTACTATCTTTGGTGAGACATGTTCGTCGCCAATGATATTCATGCGGCCAGGTCGATCTCGTACTCGACAGCCTGCTCTACCTTCTCCCTCGGTATTTCATACCAGTCGGCGACGGCATCATAGTCTTGGTCCTCCGCCCGCCACAGGCCAAATAGAACAGACGTTGGCACCTCGTAGTCGTCTAGGACTGGTTGCCCGTGAGCCTTGGTTGGGTCAAGCACAACGTTGGGGAACTTGGCCGCGTCTGGCCGCCAATATTCTGCCAACCCGCTTCCGGGATTAAACTCTATACCCTTGGCCAAATAGCGCTCTATGACATCGTACATAGCGTACTGACCGGTCACCAGATCGCGAAGTTTGGCATCGTTCGTCTGCTCCGCGGTGAGGTGAAATATCCGTTTCCGATCGGTAACGAATTTCACGTCAGAAAGCGCAAACGGGTGACGATGTCCAAGCTCCTTGCGTGCCACTTCAGCAGCTTTGCGGATGCTTTGAAGACTTATCTTTTGGCGCCTGAAGTACTCGATAAATCGAATCTCCATGAGGTCGTAAAAGCCAACCTCATCAAAAGCACCCCTACGCGGATATTGCCGCTCGATCACAGGGCCTGCATTATTGCCATAGCCGCGAAGCCAACCACGTATGCGCGGTTCGCTGTCGATCTTTAGGAGCCGCGCAACCTCGCTGACGGTGTAGAATCCGCCTGTCAGTGCTTTGGCCTCGGAAAGCTGGACAATACTCATGCTTTTTCTCTGGGGAACTTTATCGGCAAGGTAGTGCAGCATCTACCGAATGTCACGTGCCTATATTCGGGATCAAGCTTGCCTGAGTATGGACCTGCGCTTCCGGGCAAAAAAAACACCGTTTTGGCAGATCGTCATGTGGCCGATAGCACCTGCTGGTCTGCCTCTTTGGCCAGGCGCATGTGCGCGCTTCGCCGGGCGGCCGGAAGTGCTTCTATGCCGCCTTGACAGGGACTTGTCGCCGCTTCTTGCACTTCCTGAACCAGGTGATGGCGAGCGCCTTCCAGAAGGTGATTTTGTGCGTCACCCCGAGGAGCTTCGCTTCGTCTTCCGCGGTGTGGAGTAGATCGACAATGGCCTCGGTCAGGTCCTCCGCGTTAAACTTTTCGGCATACTCAGGATCAGTCATGAGGAGCTCGACAGCTTTGATCTGTGGAGCTGTCAGCGGGCCACGTTCGGCATTGGCCAGAACCTCAAGAATTTCACGAGCATTCTTTGCGCCTTGCCGGCTGATCAAGGCCTCGATCTGCTTGACGGCGATAGTCTGGCGCGATCCCGTGCCCGTGTAAGCGTTCGTCGTTTTGAGCACCTTTATGCCGGCCCGCGAACAAACCAGCTCGAGCGTCTGCGCGTCTTCATCAGCGGCGGCCAGAGCGGCCTGGTGGAGCTGCAGCGTCGTAATTCCGAGGCGATCAGTGTTCTGTCCTATGAACGCTTTCGCTTGCGCTATCGTGTCGTCCGCTTCAACGATCATGACGGGAATCAAACGTATGTGCGGATTGGATGCGGCAGCAATCGCTGTATGCTGCCCATCAAGCACTTTGAGAATCGTCTTGCCGTCACATTCCGAGTAAGCGCAAATCGGCGGTTTGAATTTAGCCCAGTCGAAGCCTTCAATAATGCGCCGAATCTGCCGCATCCCTCGTTCGCCTACGCTCCTCTGGTAGGCCGGGTCAACATACAAGGTATTTGGGTCAACGACCTCGCAAATCGGAATGCCGGTGGCTGGCGCCTGCGGTATCAGGCCGGCAACGCTAACCGGTGCGATTGGACGGATGTTATCTTGCATGGTGGCCTTCTCCCTCATTCTGACGAGCGAGGTTGTATGCGCGGCAGCTCCGACCGGTCCACCAAACCGGCGGTTTTAAAGTTTCCGGATAGCTAAGCTCCACAGGCATGCGCCCTATTTCGATGCAGCTCGCCGGCAGCTAGCTGAATTAGCTAGCGTATTCTGCACTTTTGTGTTCGACGTGAGCCAAGCTTCTAAGGGGTTGCCGGGTTATGAGCCTTACCACCCTATTCATTGCAGAGCTGATCAGAGCCGCGAACGAAGCGGACAGGCTAACGCCGTTCGAAGTCAAGCGTCTGCTCAATCGATCGATTGCCACAATACGTGACATGCGCGAGCAAACCGGCGTGCCCGGCAGCAATCGCGCGAAGGATGTTGTGATTGACCTTCAGGTGGCGGCGGCCCGCGCTGATAGCCTTACCGTAGCAGAGATCAGAGACGCTCTCGTCGATGCCGCCGATGTGATCAGGACGTTGAAGATTGTTCTTGATGGGAAGGAATAGAGGCTAGGCAGAAATCCACGAGGTGGCCTGTCTGTCTTAGCCGGCAATCGTCAGTGGGCGGCTGCGTCGAAACATGTTCGCTATCGCGGCCCTTCTTCTGCGTATCGTCTGCCACAGGCTCCTCCATACTGCCGGGTCTTGCCCGTGCCCGCGAGCGCTTTTCGGCCCATGGTGTTGCCGAATGGGAGTATACTGCCTCTGTCATCGGCTGGTTGCTAGGGGCGTGCCGGTGACCGGAACGTGGTTACGCTTCGCCCTCCAATAGAGGAGTTAACGTGGTGGGCTTCAACTATCGCTTTCACCCGATCTCTTCCGAGGAACTCAGTGACCTTCAGGTTGTTCTCGAAGACGTTCTTTGGGAATTACGGCTGCCTCGGGAGAGTGAAGAGGCCGAAGTGGTCGCAGCGAGGCTGATTCTGCTCTACCAAAGCGGCGTGCGTGACGCCGCCTTGCTTCACGCTGCCTTAACGAGGCCGAACGGCCCGACCGAATAGGTCAGCTCCGCCTCCGACCGACGTCGACCTTGTCGCGCCTCCAACCTCCGCCGCATTCGTGCGCTGGCCGGACTATCTCAGTCGGTGCTGGCGGAGAAGATGGGCGTCACCATCAACAGATACAGAGATACGAGAGCGGCGCAAACCGGATTTCCGTCGGGAAGTTGATCGCAGTCATTGGACGCTACCCCCTCCCCATTTGGAAGCCTAGCCACTGCTCCATCACGCCATCCATGTCTGCGATGCCCATCTCGGCAGGATCCCATTCCCGCTCGTCGTCCCATTCCCGGTCATCATCGTTGTGGGAGGCTTCGGACAGCACACTCGGACCATGGAAGGTCCAGCCGAGCGCCGGCTCGAGGTCGGAGTCGCCGTCGATCTCGTCTAGAAGTGCAATCAATCGCTCGATATGAGCTTCGATCGCGCGGCGGGTTTTCAGGCTAATCTTAGGCAAGCCTTCGGCGGCTGCCTGGATCGGGCGATCAAGCATTTGTCTGTCTCCGGATTGTGTTTGATGGTCTGGGCCTGAGATCAGGCGAGATAGATGTCCTTGCCCAAGGGAGCCGCCGAGTAGGCCGTCCCCGCTCAAAATCCCCGTGCAGGGAGCCTCTTTCCGCCGTCCCGCATAGCGGCCGGTACATCCACCCCGGAATGAAGCGCTAGAGGGATTTTCCGCTGTAGGGGCGGAACCAACCCGCTGTGATCTGAGTTGGAATCGGTCGCCCCAAGAATGCGGGCGATGGGATTGCTGCCAGGTGAGCGGTGCCCAAAAGCCTCCCCTCGCGGGTGCCGCTCATCTTTGATTTCTGGTTTGATTAAAATCCAGCCGGTGCTTATATTGGGTTCACTCATATGCCTCCCGCTGCTGACCACGGATGTACTGGCAGCGGCGGAAGGCGAGAGACGGAAGGTCGGGTTTAACCGGCCTTTTTTGTTGTTCGTCATATTGCGCGTATAAAACGCGGGAACAAAACTCGGAAGAGTTGCGTTATGTGCCGTCGTGTCACTCAGGAGGTGCGGCGAATTCCTCCTTAAGGGCGGCGTCCGAGATCCCCTCCGGACGCCGCCTTCAATTGGATGCTTCCCCGCATCCAGGCTGAAGCCAAACTGGATGCACGACTTGCCCCGCCATTAGTGCGGGGCTTTTTCGCGCTCTTCAGCGAGCCGGGTTCCCCCGAGACGCGCTTCTGCTGTTGACCGCGGATGTGCGGCAACGGGGATATTAGCGAAAGTTTGGAGACGCTCTTCCAAGCGAGCATTGCCTCATTTCCATATACCTTTACGACGCGCTGCTAATCCGAAGTAGATCCGTTATAATGCCGTGATGTTGCACCGGCGGTACGACCTTCGGCTTGACCCTAACGGCACTTGTTCGGTGATAGACATCTTCACCGGGCAACCGGCTGAAGTCGGCGGCAAACAGCTCTGCCTGCTGGACCTAATAGATGCCGATGACCTCGTCGGTCTCCTCAACGCACAAGACCGGCAGCGTCAGGCCCGTCTTTAGGCGTCCTTTTCGGGAATGATCTGAAGTGGTCGCCAAGTTTCCTGGCAAGATTAGTGCGTCAACGCGGCAAAATACTGGGATAGCGGTCAAAAAAGAAAGCCTCCACCACCGTTTTGGGCAGGGAGGCTTTCAAGCCCGAGCGTTCGAATTCACAGGCGAAACACACTTCGCCCGTCCAGTTTGCGCATGCAAGCGCCACGTGCAGAGTGGTAGGCTCTTTTCACTGCGACAATTCAGCACTCACCTGTATTTCGCACTCGGCTGCGCTAGGACGCGTTCTGCAGCGGTATAGCGATTGGGTGCAGGCGAACCTGTACGGCAAGCCGGAAGACTTCGACAGCAGCATGAAACGCGCGTGCAACGCTCGTGGAACGCAACCCGGCAACGAAAGAAAACGCCCGCTTGTCCGGCGGGCGCTGAGTACCGACTTTGTGAAGGAAAGCATGGATAGTTTATCCCTCAATTGCCGCTTGAGCGAGTCACAAGTGGGCCTTTAGAAAGATACTCCATGACCATCTGGCGGTCGGGTCCGACTTCGCGGATCGCCTTGAGCACCTCTTCCCTGGTCTTATGCGTGGCCTTCATGAGGTAGGCAATCTCGTGCTCTTGCGTTGAGACAAACTCGCTGTCGCGGCCCTTCTTCTTGAGGTCGTCTGCCATTCTTCCCTCCTTGCATCCTAAAAGAAGGTAGGCACGATTAATCACCCGGCAAGGTGGTATTTTGAGTGAAAACGGAGACAAGAAAAAGAGCCCGCAAGAGGGATGGGCGGCAGGGCATCAGCGCCGAAGCTGATTGCCGTCGCGCTGGCTGGCCTCGATCCGCTGCAATATCTCGCGAACGACCTTCAAGTCGCCGGACTGCTGATTGAGCAACGTCTGAAGATCCTTGATGGCCGACGTGATCGTCGCCGTCGACTGCTCCGTGATGGTCACCCGATAGGTCAGGTTGTCGATCTTGCGAACCTCCGCCTCGAGCCCGCGGAACCGCTCATCGGTTCGGCCGTCGCGCTCTCGGCTTTCGGCAAGGCGGTCCTTCTGGGTTTGCTCGACGCTTGTCCGCCAGGTTTGAAGCTCTTCAATATCGCGCGTGGTGTTCGCCCAGATCCAGCCGCCGCCTCCGATCATCCCAATGAGGGTGATGAGGTTTAGGATCGAATTAAGATTCCACTCAAGCTTTTGAGCGCGCTTCGGGAGTTCCATCGCTTCATCCTCAAGCCCCATTCCTTGCCCCTCGTATGCCCTGCGATTCCTGAAATGGTTCACTGCGCCGTATCATGGCGGGCGCATTCGCTTTGCGTCCAGGCGCGGGCACCGCACAGCCCTGCGACTGTTTCATCGATCTTGTCTTGATCGGCCGGCGTTTTGCCTCGAGCGCCGATTAAGGAAGTGCCGACGACGGCCCTAGCCGCCTGGTTGAGACGGTCTTTCGACGCACTGACCTGTTGCGTTGACGTACAGCCGGCCGCGCTCAATGCACAGGCGGCGGTTAAAGCGAGCGCGATCAGCTTCATCTCGCAGTTCTCCAATTGCTTTATTGGTTGCGGAATCGAGCTCGGCGCGTTCGAGCTTCCGGCCCTCGTCCTTCGCCGCGGGGATGATCCACAGCGCGTTGGCCGCCTGCATGATGAGGAAAACGACGAGGCCGCCAGCAATGGCGCCGGCCGCGAGGTTGAGTCGGGACATCATGTCGACCACCCAAGCCTTTTCGCCAGCCGCCACCAAACAAGCGGGACAGATGCGATCAGAGCGGAAATTACCGCCTCAATGCTCGCCACCAATGCCGGATCGGTCGTTATGAGAACCTTGACCTCTTCTCCGATGAGACCGGAGCCGTAGAGCCACCCGGCGACCATGTAGAGCGCGATGCGAATCCAGACGGTCATGTCAGCCCCCACAGAAGACGCCGAAGAGATTGCAAGGAATGGAGGAGAGGAAGGCCCCCAAGGCGACGAGTGCGGCCCCGATCAGTGCGACAATGCCGCGAGACGCAGACTTGGCTTCCGGGCGGATCGTTTGTTCCGGGCCAAGGCCCAGCTGCTTTCCAGATTCGGTCGGCGCCGCATCGTTAAGGAGAACATCAGTCGGCCGGCGAGCGACCTCAAGGACATGCTTCAGCACCGCCTCAACCTTCTCAGGCTTCACCAGCGCCTTGTTGAGCCCGTCGCCCGCATAGAAGCTCTGACCGCGCTTGACGAACCGGTGCGAGCCCTTGGTGTCAGACAGGACCGGAAAGGACGCCCATTCCATCGCAAGCTTCTTGGCATATTCGTCCAGCGTCATGTTGCCGGTGACGAACTCTTGATACCCGCGGCGCTTCAACAGGTGATAGCCGAGCCGGTCTTGCAGATCGGGCGCGAAGAGCATATCGCCGCGAAGCGAGTGGATTTCCTTCGCCATCCCGATCAACGTCGCCCGCATGAACTGATAGCCCCCTGCCGCGCTCGAGCCGAAGTTCTTCGACCATGACTTCTGCGCGTCGACGATATCGCCATAGGTCATCGTCGTGAGTGGCTGTTTCAGCTTCCCCTGCTTGTTGGCATAGATCACGTCATAGGATGCGCGGTCGCTCCGGCCTACTTCCGTTTCACGGACGAAGTCGAGCAAAAGCGCCGCGCCAGGAGGCACGGATTTGTCCATCTGATTTCCTTTCTGGATAGATACCCTCGATCGGAAGGAGCGAAGGATTGAGACTTTCATGATCAGCCCATTGCGCCGGTACGTCGCTGGGCTAAAACTCGACCAACGCAAATTTTCGGGAATGAGAGGCCATGATTAACGAAGAGTCCGGCAGTGAGCCCCCCGAAGAGGCCGATATTCTCCACGCCAAATTGAACTCGGGAATAGAGATGGTCAGGGCCGGCCGCGCGCGCCTCAGGCTCGCTCTGCCCCATCATCGCGAACTCGTGGTCAGCAATCACAGCCTGGCATTTAGAAGCCTGTGCAGAGCCTATGAGGTCGCGGCATTGACCGTCGAGGACCTCCGCAAGGAAATCCCCTGCCGCGAAGAATTACTCGCGGAATATGAAAAGCTCTGCCGCGACATCGAGGCTGACGCGGTCGCGATGCTGGAAGGCGAGACGAGCAATCGGTGGCGTTAGCAGGGAATGATCAGAGGCTGAGTGCAGCCGTCCACATGGCGCCGTTCTGCTCGTCAGTTAGGCCGAGGGCGAGGCCAACCGAGCAGCAGCAAACAAAAGACGCCCAAATTTTAGCCAGATCCTAATCGATCCGCGGGCAGCCGGGCTCAGCGCCAAAGATAACGCGATTGCGTTCTCCTCGGCGTCCGATCCCTTTAACCTCGATCGAATATCTGGTTGTTCGCCCGATTCTCGGCTTTCGAAGATACTGCCGTGACATGTAAAGCGCCTGCCGCTCTGTGCATTGATACGCTTCCGGAGGGTAGTCCTCGCGGTAGTATCGCCGCGGCCTGTATTCATCGTAGTAGCGAGGCACATGACCGCCGCCGATGTAGACGTCAAAGTCTTGAGAAAAACTAACTCCCGGCGCAGCAGTCAGAGCGGTTGCAGTCGCGAGCGCGAGAAGAATCTTGAACGGTGAACCGGCCATCTTCGGTCTCCTCTGGTCAGGATGCACGATTCTAGTGCCTCAATGATGAACAGAGGCCGAACGTTCCTTTGTCATGCCCAAAGATGCCCCGGTGGAGACTACGGTCGTCCCTACATATTCACCTTGCTTGTTGCGGATTTCTTTGCGGAGCGCCGAAGCGCCCCAATTGACTCGCCGAAGCGATCAGAACAGAGAGAGCACGACGGACATGAGCAAACTTGAGGAACCCTATGCCGAAATCAAAACTCGTCGTGGTTTTCCCGGTCTACAACGGGGCAAAAACCCTGGAGAAAAGCCTCCAGTGCATTGCCGATCAGGATTTCACCGATTTTCACGCTATTATTCTGGAGAACCTCTCCACCGACGACAGCCTGGCTATCGCGACACGCTTTTGCGAGAGAGACAACCGCTTCTCCATCTTGCGCAATGACATTCACGTAGGGATGCTCGACAATCTAGCGAAGGCCGCTCGCTTGGGCGCCGAGCACGGCGATTATTTTTGTCTCCGGGCGTGTGACGATGTCTCATCGCTGGATTATCTGTCGAAGCTTGTAGCCGCGCTCGATGCTGATCCGGCGAAACTGCTCGCAGCCGGCGCGACGAAGCGTATCCGAGATGGCGTCACGCGCCTCGCCACGCCAAACAGAAGCGCCATTGATTTCCAGGACCTATACCGACGCGGCAAGATCCCGCGTAACCTGACGTTCCCGGCCGAGTGGTTCTATGGCGTCTACCGGTCAGACGGCGCGATTGAAATCCTGATGCGCCGATGGTTCGACCTCGGCACACCTTGGTGTTTCGCCTCCTACGTCGTCGCCGAGTTCGTCGTCCGAGGACTGGTGGCATATGTTGAAGGCCCCACCTTCCACTTCTATGAAGGCTCCGGATCAGAACAAAAATATGGAGCCACCAGCTTCAGGGAGAAGCTACGCCAGCGTATGGCCTACACTATGGGCTGCTATCGCGTGAAGGACGCGTTGCCACAGACAACTCTTCTCAGGCGGGTTCTGCTGTTCAGGATGTTCTGGAATGACGCCCGCCGCAAAACTCGCTACAAGCTTCTCTGGATCTTCTGAGGGGGCACTGTGAATAGAATTCTCGTTACCGGCGCGACGGGCTTCGTAGGCAGGCACGTCGTTAGCAATCTTGTCGCGCGTGGCAAAGACGTCTTTGCTTTGGTCCGCGAAGGCAAGGAAGACGCCTTCGAAGGCACTCTCGCGCGCGACCGCATCATCTCGACCAGATCGGCATTTGACGAGAGCGACGCCTGGTGGCGCGACTCGCTTCAAGGCATCGACACCGTCATTCACTTGGCCTGGTACGTCGTGGCTGGGAAATACCTTACTGCCCCCGAAAATATAGACTGCCTGATAGGCACGTTGCGGATGGCGAAAGCCGCTGCTGATGTCGGCGTTCGCCGCTTTGTGGGCACGGGAACCTGCATCGAGTATGATGTGAGCGCAGGGACACTGAGCACCAACACGCCGCTAAAGCCGACCACGCCATATGCAGCAGCGAAGGCAGCCATCTTTACCGCACTCTCCGAGTTGCTCCCCTCGCGCGGTACGGAGTTCGTTTGGTGCCGGCTCTTCTATCTCTACGGAGAGGGAGAGGACGAGCGCCGGTTTGTGCCCTACCTCCGCAAGGCGATGTCGGAAGGGACGGTTGCCGACCTCACGAAGGGAACGCAGGTTCGCGACTATCTCGATGTCAAAGAGGCGGCGCAGCAAATAGTGGACGCAGCCCTCGGGACAAAACAAGGCGCCGTGAACATCTGCTCCGGACAGCCGGTGACTGTTCGAGAGTTCGCCGAACGGATCGCCGACGAACACGGCGGCCGTCACCTCCTTAATTTTGGGGCTCGCCCGGAGAATTTGGTCGACCCGCCCTATATCGTCGGCGTCAAAGGGTAGCCAGGATGGCCGTCCTGAATGCGTTGTAAAGCCTGACGTGTCCGGCCGCGTTCGGGTGGATGCCATCAGTCAGGAGATGCGTCGCCGGATTGATCTGCGACCAGTTGTCGACGGCATACGCTTGCAGCCCATCAGCCGACAACGTGCTGATGAGCGTCGCAATGTCGGTGTTGAAGGCCGAAACGCTGGCGTCGCTACCGCCGAACTTGGCATAGCCATAGGCGTTCATCCGGATCACGTTCGAGACGAACGTCTTCACTCCGGTCTGGCTGGTATTGCCGGCGATGTAGTCGAGCCGGAAATTCTGACCGTTTGCAGATGTGACAGTGAGTTCGACCTTGTGATTGCCGGAAGAAAGACCCCCAAAACGAAAAGCGGCAGGACCGTAGGAGAGGCCATTAGCCGTCGTCATACCGCCGTCGCCGGTCCCGTCGCTGGAAATGGTGCCCTTCAGCACGCCATCAATCCTGACCTGGGCCGTTCCCTTCGCTGACGGGTGGTTCTGAATGATAGTCCCGATGTAGACGGCGGTTCCGTTCACAGTCGCCGTGGCCTTGGCGCCCTTCTGCGTGGTCGTCATGCCGATCGTATTGACCTGCGTGTTGAACCACATTCCGACCTTCGCAACCGCCGTGCTCCGACCCGTTTTCCTGACCGGCGCCGCCGCGTCGAGTACTAGACGGCGTAGGAACGCGATGTAGTAGCCACGGCGGACGCTGCTGGTGCCATAGACGCGTTCGTCATTCGTGCCGACCATGATCGTCGCGATGGAGGTTGACGCGCGAGCTTGGGATATCGCCTTCTGTGCCTGGTCGGCGGCCATGTCGCCGCTCTTGGCCCTACTGGCTATCGTTCTGCTGAGGGAGTTGGCCAAGAGGGTTGCGTAGCGCTGAGCAGTCGTCACGCCAACGCCCACGGTGATGCTGTCACCGCTCATATCGATCGCTGCCAATGGGAAGACTCCGGCGAGTTAGTCGGCAACGACGTAAGCCCTGGAGATATGCGGGCAATCGCCGAAGCCTTCATGGTCTTGAAAAGGCGCCATCCGCCCGGGGTTTGTTAATCCTCGGTCTCGGATTTGAGGCGATTGCGGAAAGCGGACCTGTTAAGCCAGCGCGTTTGGCTCGATCGTGTATTGGCCCTCGTTGTCCTCGAGCCACTGTTTGATCGCTGGGCTCAGCCCATAGGGATCATCCGATCGATAGCAATATTCCACTTGCTGGCCGCCAGAGACGAGCGTGACGAGAAGAACATCTTCTTCGTGCGTACGTCGAAGAGAAGCAATCACGATACCCATTATGCGACCCTCTGCATCAGGGAAATCCCGGCCGCTGTCTGCCCTCTCGCGCGCCAAGTGCCGGAGAGTTGGGCGCCGTCGACGGTCGTGATGAATTGGTTTGTGTTCGGCGTGTATAAGTAAACGGCGCTGCTTGCTGCACGAGCAATCGTCCCGCTGACAGCGATAATAGATCCTACGGGAAACGACGTGTTGGATGCGCTGCTCCCTGTATAGAAGAGGTCGGTGGTGTCCAGCACTGCGAGACCGCCGAGCCCCAAGTTTGTCCGAGCCGCAGAGGCTGACGATGCGCCGGTTCCCCCATCGGCAATAGCAAGGTCGGTAATGCCCGTAATCGTGCCGCCGTCGATATTGACGGCAGTCGCATTCTGCGTCGCCATCGTACCGAGGCCGAGTGACGTCCGAGCGGTCGCGCCGCTTTCAATGACATAAGTGGTGCCATTGCCGACGATGAAACCACCATCGGTAAATGCGAGACCAGAGATGGCCGCTAGGGCCGCGTCATATGCCTGGACGTTACTCCCGATCGTAAGACCAAGCGTGGCGCGCGCCGTTGTCGCGTCTGCGTCGTCTAGCACGGTGCGCGCGAAAGCGGTTAGGGAGGCCGTCGCATAAGTATCCAGCGCCGTCGTGTAGATCATCTGGTTTGCGGATGTAGTTAGTCCGGCAATCGACGTCAGCGCGGCATCCGCCTGTTGTGCATCCAGTGTCGTGCGTGCGGCTGAAGCGCTAGCGTCATCGATCAGCGACCGCCCAAACGCGGTGAGCCCGGTCATTGCAACAGTGTTTGAGCCGGTGGCATAGATCACCTGATCCGCCGCCGTAGTAAGAGCGGCTATGGCGGCCAGAAGAGCGTCGTAGGCCTGCACATCGGTTCCGATCGCGAGCCCGAGCGCAGTCCGCGCTCCGCTCGCCGTGGTCGCGCCTGTACCGCCTGCCGTGACCGGTCGCGCGTTGTTGGCGTCGTCCGTCAGATCGTCAACGAATGCGTTATACGGCACGCTCTGAATGGTCGTGTTGGACACGCCTTTCGTACCTGCCGGAGGGGCATACACACCACCTGTTCTGGGCATAGGCATTCTCCATAGAAAAAGGCCCCGCATCGGGAGCCTTGTCATTTGACCTGAATTTCGATTTCATCGGCCCCGGCAACCATGGGGCGAGATATGATGAACTTAGACGAGGATATGGAACGCGGCATTCAGCTCTTCATGGCGGAGTACGGCGTCGACAGGAACGAGGCGATGCGCCGAATCCTTCGCGATTGGCTGACAGGCAATGGCTACATCCCACTCGGCTCCGTCGAGGATTGATGTGGAGTGAGGAAATGAACGGCATTGAAGACCCGCTAAATAGGCCAGCATCATTCCCTTACAAAAAGTGGCTCTTACGAGGCTTCCGATTTTCCATCATTGTCGGTGGAGCTTTCGCCGTAAAAGATGCCATTGAGCGCTACTCGGATTATCAAGCCAGCGTCAGAAGTAATATCGAAAATCGGCTTGACTATGAGTGTGCAGCGCGCCTAGACGATCCCTCTCTACTAGCCGCGAGAAACGAATTCGGAAACATCAACGTTAGAAAGTTCTTCTGCTCGGACCGAGATTTCTTTGTTTCGATGCCAGAGATAGCGGACGTCAGGGCCGGCAAGATGGATTTTTCTACCTCGCTGCCCGCTTTTGACCTTGTAAACACTGTCGTAGCCAGCGTGTTTGGTTTTCTCGCCTCGATCACAATATCAGCAGCCGCCCTTATGATCGTGGTTGTTGTCCGATGGGTGTGGTGAAAACCTTCGCAGAACGGCCATTCTTGCCTATCTTCTTTTCCTCCGATTCTCGTGTATGTTGTGGCGATGACCGCGCGCCACAGCATTGAGCACGACCCCCATGAACCGAAGATCGATCGTCGGCCGGAAAGTTTCCGGCTGATCTTTGCTCTTTTAGCCTTCGCCTGGTTCGGGATGATCTATGCCTACGGTGTTGAATGGCGATCCGCCGTGATAGGCGGCGCCACAGGCATGATGTTCATGCTCTGGGCATCCGTCCGCTTCAAGCACCTATGGTAGACGAGCAGTCCCAGCGTTTGCGTTTTGCAACATGCTTGCCAGGATCATTGCTCGGAGTTGGTCACGGCTGACCTGCTGACCTCGCACACGCGTAAGGGCCTGCAGTGCCTTTTCCGGATCGGTTTCGATTAACTGTCGTCCTACCCGCTCCACGACCCGCGGCGGCAATCCCTTGCCCGCAGCGAACGCCTGCCGAGCCCCAGCCAGTGCAGCCTGGGGAAAATTCCCCTGCAACAAATTCGAAAGAACGGCCGGGTCGAAATTGGCCATGTCGTCGATGTCACCGAGGTTGTCCGCAGTGCGAGAGTTTCCGAGGGCAGCATTGCTGGTTTCGAACATCCGGCTCTCTCGGCCAATCCGGTTCCCAAGCTGCTCCGCCCTTCCAGGTGCAGCGAAGGCCTGAAACTCCTGCTCGTATTTCGGCGTAGTCAAGGATCTAGCCCGGTTCGTCGCCGGACCCATGGCATGGCTTTCGATATCTGCGATGATCGGGTCCACATAACCGGCACGGAACGCCTGCTGCTGATCAGGGGTCATGCTGTTGAACCGGTCGATGCTGTCTTCCGCCCGAATACGGCCGGACTTCGCGGCCTGCCCCTCGGCTACGCTGTCGATTACGCGGCTGCGTGTGGCGAACGTGTCATTTGCGCTCCGAAACGCCGGGGAAGCGTCTTCGAGCGCCCGATCAACCTCCCGCTTGACCTGTGTTAGGTAGTGCGCGCGGTTGCCGGCGCCCTGCGCATCCGCCCGTGCGATCATATCGTCAAGGTCGAGCTTGACCCTGAAAAGCGCGTTGAAATCCGTCACCTGTGAATTGCCGTCCGAGATCATCCGGCGCACGCGAGCAAGTGCCCCCTCGATTGTGTCATTCCCGATATTGTCGCGAGGGCTGACGACGCGGTTGACGCCAGGAGAAAGCGTCTCGTCGATCCTGTCCAAGATCGGCGTTGCGTTGACTGCCCCGGCGTTGCGGCGCGCTGCGGTGTAGAGAGCATCCGCTTCCACATCCCGGGCATCCGTTAGGGCCCGCGTCACCCGATCAGATGTCTGCGGCGCTTCGAAACCTTCCGCAAGCGCATTAGCAAGACGTTGAGGCTGGCCCATCTGCCGGCGGACAAGGAACTCGCTCACCTCTTGGCGCGCATCATTAGGCGTCCGGGTGACCGGCACGAGGGCCCGCTGGCCAGCATTCCCCATAGCATCGGCCATTGTGTACATCGGCTGCCCGTCTTCGGCGGCCAATCGCATGATGCTTGTGATCTGCTCCGGGGTTTTTCCCGACCGCTGCAAGTAAGTCCGCATAGCCTTGTTGGTGTAAGCTTCGGGTCGGAAGGGAGCCACGAAAGGCGCAGTCGCTCCTTTGACAGCCCCTGAGACAGCGGTTGCGACGGATGGCAAAGCGCCGCCCATGACGGTGCCGAGCCCTATTCCGGTTGCAGCCCCGCCTAGCCGTCCATCAAGCCCCTCACCGCTTCCGAAGCCTTGCGCGCCGCCTAGGATCGCTCCCTCTACCGCCGCCGCTTTGGAGACGCCCGCCAAGCCCTTGCCAGCGTTGATCGCGTTCGTGGTGGCAGACAGCCCGTTTCTTGCCAACCCGACGCCCCCACCGACACCGCCGAGGATCTGGCCCGTCAGGCGCTCTGCCATTCGGTTCTTGGAGTCGAGCTCGTCCGTCTCGCGTTCAGCTTTCAGGTTTCGGTCGTACCGTTCCGAGATAGAACCACCGTCATGTCCAGTCCCAAATATCGGATTGAAGAGTGCGTCCCCGCCGGCGGCGATTTCATCGGCCAAGCCAAACGACATCGTGTCGGCGGCACCTCGCATGAAGGTGTCGACGGAGCCCATCCAATTGTCGCGGCTGTCGACAGGTTCAGACGGAGCCGGCTTAGTCGGCGTGGTCGTCAGCGCGGAAGGCTGGGGCGCGGCTCGCATCCGCGAAATCTCGGCGGCGAGTGCCCGTGCCGCCTCGACGTCACCGGCTCGATCGGCATTGATCAGAGCGCTGGAAAGTTGCTCGATGGTGGCCATTACGGCGCTCCGTATTTCTTCAGGAGATCATCGATGTCCTGACCGGTCGCGGGCGCCCGATCAGGCTTGTAGTAGGTACCGCCGCGCAAATCGGCTGCCCGGTCATTGTTGAACTGCAGTCGCTTTTCAGCCAGTGCACGGGCTCGGGAAAACACCTGCTTGCGGACCTCGCGGGGCATCGTCGACGAGCCTTGCAGTTCGAGCAGGATGTTTCGCTCGCCCTCTGTCGGGTTACCGCCGAAGATGGTTTTGAGTTGCGTGATGGCTTGGCCAATGATGGCGTTGTCCATGTCTGTCGTTGCCTGGGAGCTTTCCGGGCTCGAAACGGCATCCGGCACCATCCAGTCGGGCAGGTTATTGCCGATGGACGCCCGCGCGCCGGCAAACCAGCCGCTATTCGCCTTGTCCGAGAGAGATTCCGCCTGAGAAAGAGCGTCGAGCGCGCTCTGGTTCGCAGCTACCATCTCATCCGCCTCTAGGATGGCCTTCTTGTCAGTCGCTGTGAGCGCCTGGGCGTCCTCGCGCGGCATCTTGCCGGTGAGCACGAACGTCTGATAGCGCGGATCCTTCGGATCGAGGCCGATTTCCTGCGCCGCCGCCTTACGTGCGTCCACCTCGTTGCCCACGTTGATCGTCTGACCGGCGCCCCCAACTGCGTCAATCTTGCCGCCGCGGGAGCGCTGGTAGACGCGCTGATCCGTATCCGGTATGCCGAGCACCTGACGTTCTTCCGGGCTCAACGTCTGATATTCCGGCGTCCTGAGGTTCTCGACTTCCTGGCGCGTCTTTTCCAAGCCGAGTTGATAGCCGGGATCACTGCGCTTCTGCTCAGTCTCGTATTGCTGGCGCTGGAGCCATAGCTGCTGCTCGCGGGCGTTCTCGGCCTGCTGAACCTGCTGCTGATAGAGCGTCTGCAGCACGGCGCGCTCCTCTTCGTTCAGGAACGGGTTGCTGAGCGCCTGCAAGAGTTCCATTTGGCCGGGGCCCTGCGGTGCCTGCTGCTGTGGCTGCTGCATCGGCTGTACCTGGGCAACCTGTTGCGGGGCGTTCTGGATGGGAGCCTGTGCGGGCTGCTGCGCGTTCATGCCGGGGAACTGGGACCGATATTCAGGCGTCTGCTCGAAGGCCGCGACCTCGTCAGTCAACGACGGCTGGGCGGCGGCCGCGTGCATCGGTGCGGTCGGCTGCGGACGTGCAGAGGGAACACCGATCGACGGATCAAGGCTCGCAACCTGCTGCGGCTGCTCTTGGCCTTGGAAGTTCGGCAGAAAGGCATTCGCATAGCCGAGACGGTTGGCCGCCTCGCCGCCAGGCTGATTATAGCCAGCGAATTTCCAGGCGTTGTTCATGATCTGCTGGGCTTCTTCCGTGCTCTTGGCGTTGTTCAGCGCCGTGACGAGGTTAGGATCCTCTTGCAGGAAGAATTCAGCCTGTGTCTGCGGGCTGATCGCGCCGGGCTTCTCGCCCTTCGTCGCTGCGTACTTATAGAGGTTCTCGAGCCGATCGGCGCGCCACGACATAATGCCGCCGGCAGTGCCCGCCTGCCCGCTCTGGCTCGGGTCAGACCATGCTCGGTTCGCGTTGCCCGGAGAGAAGCCGCTTTCCGCTTTGCCGGTCGCCGCTACGGCTGCCAGGCCGAACGGATTTGAAATGCTGTTGTCGACCGTATCCATGAAGCTGGAATAGATATCGTTCCCACTCATGTTGACGTCGCCAGCGCTCGCCGTGCCGGCCGATGGCTTCACCCCAGGCGAAAGCATGCTCGAGGCGCTGGCGTTCGGAGTTTGGCCCATGATCCGCTTGAACAGGTCGCTTGCAGCGCTGCGCCCTGCACCCTCTGCCTTGTCGGCCCTGCGGTTCATGACTCCGGCCACGATACCGGAGCCGAGCGCGTTTAGGCCTTCGCCGACATTCCGCGGGGCGCCTGACGCCCCCATAATGGCCATGGCGAGTTCACGCTTGCGCTTGATGGACTCGGGCGTCTCGTTGGTGTTGCCGCCGAACAGGAAGGAATAGGCCATCAGTAAAGACCTCCATTTCGGCCGCCAGTGAAGAAGTTTGCCAAGCCCGTCATCATAGACGGCTGTACGGCGCCGGGAGCGGTTGGGAATGCCGCGTTGCGCTTGGCAAAGCCCGCGGCGAGCCCAGCCCCGAGCATGCCCGCGCCGCCGCCGATGGTTTGAGGCAACGGCTGCCCCATGATTTGCGCCTGAAGCCGCTTTGCCAGCTCCTCACGCGTCGCTTGGGGCATCGCGCCCTGATAGCCGCCATACCTGTTCATTTGCGCTTCCCTGCGTTGAAGAGAGCGCCGTAATTGACCTGCCGAAGTCCGTCAGGGCGGCGCGAGACTGCGTCGGGGCGGACCTTCTCCACCTCCTGCGCCATGACGCCGATGCGCTTCGGAGCGTTCTTGCCTTCGCCCTTGTAGCGGTACTCGTAGAGGCCGCCGACCTTCTTGATGTCTTTCTTGGCGTTCTTGTCGGAGAGGCTGGCGAGCTGACCGCCAAACCCGAGCATGCCGCCAAACAGGCTCTGCATATTGCCCTGCTTCTGATTGTAGGCGCCCATCTTGTTCGCATAGTCCTGCTGGACGAGGCCGGCATAATCGACCGTAGGCATGGGGTTGCTCTGCGTCGGGACAAAGCTCGGGCTGTTGACCTGGGCGCCGGACATGAGGCCGATGATTTCGTTGATCGGCTGGTTGCGCTGGGCGTACTGCTCGTTGAGATACTGCGCGCGCTCTTGGTTCTGAAGGTTGAACTTTGCCTGTTGCGCGTTGAAAGTCTGATCCTTCAGCGCGTTGTTCGCTGCGGTCGTGGTGCTCTGGTTCTGGAACATCTGCTGGTTGGCGTCATTGCCGAAGCCTGCAGACGTGACGTTCTGGCCGAACTGCTGCTGCTGTGCTGCGTTCTGGAACGACGCCTGATCGCGCGCGAGGCCCGCAAGGCGGCTCTGCTCCTGGCCGGCGTTGAGGATCGCTCCGTAACGGGCGTCTGCTGCAGACCGGTTTGCCTCGTCAATCGCCCGGTTATAGGCTTCCGATCCCGGCTGCAGGCCCTGGTTGACCAGCCGAGTTTCCAGCGCCGCCCGATCACGATCGAGCTGCGGGTTCATCCGGTCCATCAGCGCCTGTTCATAGCGCGACGTGTCGAAGTCCACGTCGTAGGATTTCGTGATGTCGCCGGCATTGCCGACATTCGTCTGAAGGTTCGGACCGCCCGCGAACTGCTGATATTGCGGCAGTCCGATTGTCGATGCTTTGCCGGCAGTTGGTGCCTTGGACATGTCCATCGGCGTGCCGAGTAGGCCATTCAGTTTGCCAGACTGATTGTTGGCCAGCGTCGCCATGTTGAGTTCGGCTGCGTCGGTCTGGGTCTTGATGGCCTTCTGCTCGGGGGAAAGCTCCTGCGTTGCGGTCGGTACTTGAAGGTCATAGACCTTGCCGCTGAGCGGGTCCGTCCACTTCTGGGTAGTATAGGTATAGGTCAGGTTGCCGTCCGGCGTCACCTGGTTGACGTTGCCCATGACGTTGTTGGCAACGGCGGTTCCGATGTTCGTCGCGGTCTGGGCGGATGCCGTTTCCTTCGGGTCCGGAGATTCCGGCGCGCTACCGTAAAGGCCCATCGTTCAATCCTTTATCCAGTCTTCAACGGTCTCTCGCGAGCCGGCATGGCAGAGTTCGAAAAAGTCTTCCGTCGCGGCCTTGGCGTGGTCATAGCCGCCGACGATGGCCGCAACCACCGTCACAATCGATCCGACCGCCTCCCGCATCACGAAGCCGAATTGGCGCTTCAGAGCGTCGCGAGAGGACCGCCACTCGTCAGAAAGCTGCCACTGGACAATGGCGCTGTTGATCAGCGGCGCCAGGATTTGAGCATGGCGAATGAAGAACGGGTTCAGCGGCAAATGCGTGAGGGTTCGCACCAGGAGCCACGCCATATTGCGCTGTCGGTTCTCGTCCTCGTCAACGATGTCGTCGGCAAGGCGCGCAATCGCAGCAATCTCGGCGATAAAGTCGGCCGCGGCCTCGTCGCCACGCGTCCAGCGCAGGAAAGCGGCGCGGACCTGTTCCGGATTGCTCGGCAGCATCAGGCGCTCGCCTCCCCGATCGACACTTGCAGCGTCGCGAGATCAACTTCGAGATCGAGCTTGAAATCGCCGCCCGACGTGATGACGCAGCCGACGGCAAGCATGTCGCCCGCGGCCCTGACATTCTGCCGGAAGTCGTAGCGCTGCACTTCGGAAACGCCGTCCCAGATCGCCACATCCCACAGACCGACGTCCCATTCCGACGACGTCGCGTCGCCCTCGGTCACCGAATTGAAGGTAGGCGTGGACTTATCGTAATCGGCCCGAGCGAACAGCCGGACCTTCGGGCTCGACTTCGCTCTGAAATACATGTGTGCCAGCGTTGCATTTGCGCGCTGCCCGAACTGGCCGGCTGGCGAGAACTGCGAAAGGTAGGTCGCGGAGAAGGTCAGGCCGTCGTCGGTCCCGCCTGCATCCCCTTGCCAGACATAGCCGTCCAAAGAGCCGAAGAAGAGCCCGCCTTGCAGTGTGTCATAGCAGCGCGCCTGCCAGTTGCTGATCGTAGACCATTTGCCGGTGAGCACGTTCAGGACGAACGTCGTATCAGTGACGACGGTGTTTCCTGGGAAGGCCACGAACACAAGGTTTTGCTCTGGCCACTGCTTCAGCGTCCAGCCGGTCCCGGTGGCGTTCGCCGCCTTGCGCCAATCGTCCTCGATTGGCCGAGACACAGACACCAGCGACAGCGCCTGCCGGTCGCGCTGGAAGACCTGCGACATTGGCGTGAGGCCATCAGTCGTGGCAATGAGGATGTCGCCCCCTGCTCGGATCCATGCGTTTTTCCCGAGCGGCTTACCGATCTGATAGACGCCCTTCAGTGCGAAAGTCGAAGCGCTCGACGGATCATCGCCGGCATAGACCGCGATTTCGCCCTCGGTCGAGACGAACACGCACATATCGTTGAGGCCGTCGCCGCTCTCCAGCGACCAGGAGAAGCCGGTCAGCAGCGACCCGCCGCGCTTCATGACGCCCCCGAGCGGGAAGACCGTCGCTGCCCCACTCACGGCGTTGACAGCCAGGTAATAGGCATCCAGCGTGCCGTTCTTCAGGAAAAATTCGCGGTTCTTGAACAGCCAGCCGTAATTCAGTTGCGGCATAGTCGTGCCGTCCGTGAAGGTGATTGCCGTCGTCGACCAAGTCGTGCCGTTGTAGAGCCTTCGGTTGTCAGCGCCGTTCACGCAGACGAGCCAGGACGTGCCGGCGTTTGTGTGCTGGAACGCGCACCAATCGCCACCGCTCAAGCCGCTGACATCGGCCGCCGTGGTCGTGGGAGGCGCGGCCGGCGACGTCATGTTGTAGATCGCCGTGGCGGTCGCCATGAACAGCTTTTCAGTCGACCCGTACTTGTATTTGAAGGCGCTCAGGATGTCGGTTCCATCATCCGCAAGCCCGACCTTCTGCGATCCGCCGCGGATTTTGCAGCCCATCAGCGTCGGGAAGAAGTTCCGGAGTACCACGGCGGAACCCGGTTGCTGTGCGGCCATGTCCGCGGTCGTCACCAGCCCGCCCTTCGGCGCCGGGAAAGTCACTGGCTGCGATGACTGGTTCCGGCCAATGGCAACGGCTCCGCGGTTGGATTGCGCTATGCGGCCTGCTCTGGGCTGGATCTTCACGTCGTGCCCCTGTCCGCATTGATTTCCTGGATGAGGTCCGCTTCGAACTCAGCAAGGTTGTCCTCATAGGCGAGGCCCTTCTGCCGTTTCCAGCGCCAGACGATACCCTTCACCAGCAGGCGCTCGGGAAACAGCGTCGTGTCGTCGTCCGCCGCCCATGTGGCTGCCTCGCCGGCGGGATCGTTCATGATCCAGTTCTTCGACACGTAATCGATCACCGCGTTTTCCGCGGAATCGGTCGGCGAGAACAGGAGCTGATTGCCCTTGAGGAAGTAATAGGGCTGTGTCGAAGGCACGACGGAGATAATCGACCACTGGCCGCTGTTGTTGACCGGCCGCGCGAAGTCGCCGGTTGCCGTCCGGATGCCGCCGCCCGGTGTCAGGCGCTGATAATCGGTCGGGAAATTCTCCGGGGATGCAGTGCAGGTGTGCTGCTTGAGCATGCTCTGCCAATCGACACGGCGGGCAATCTCGTCGCCGGCTTCCTGGGCAAGCGTCACCATCGTTTCCGCGTTCGGCTCGCTCGATCCATAAACGGTATCGAACTGAGAGAGCGAAACGACGTCGCAAACTTCATTCACGGCAGAAAGAAGGGTCATGGCGTGACACCTCCTACTACAAGCTGGGCATTGCCCCAGCGGGACCGCTCATCCTCGATCTTCAGGCCGTTGATTGCCAGCAACAGAAGCTGCTGGGCGGCCGTGGCCGCCTCGACGTCCCTTTTCCAGATCGCGATTTCGTTGACGAGCGCGAAGAGGTAGACGTCTGGCGCCTTCTCCAGCAGCCAGTTCGTTGGCGCGGTCACAGTGAGCGCAGGGATACGGCGGTAATAGGTGACGCTGATGTCCTGGTCGGCAGTCGGGCGCACCTTGACCGTGCTGCCGACGATGGCGTACCCGGCCGGGGTGCCGCTGCGGTCCATATGGCTTGCCGTCAACTGCTGCAGAGAAACCGCGCGGATCGGGATTCCAGAGGCGTTCTTGACCTCGCGCGCTTCAAGGAAGTCATCCGGAAGCGTGCCGTCGCCCTCGGTCAGCGTGATCATGGACGTGGTTTCCATGCCAGCGACGCGAAGCCCACGATTGAGCTTCAGCTCTGCAAGGCCGAGCAGGCGCGGGAAGACGTGCGAGATGTCCGCATAGCCAGAATACTCGCCGGAATCGATCAGAAGCGCGGCATAGTCGGGGATGGTCATAGATGGCCGTCCTTGGTGCGCCAGGCGCGGTTGTCGCTGCTGTTGAGGAAGCGCTTCACATAGCGGTCGTCGCCCTCGGAATGGGCTTGGACGAGGCCGGAATCATGCGCGACGTTGAGCGGGATCGAGGCGACGCGGTGCCAATCGCCAGCCCATGCGCGGCTTGCCTCGTTGCGAACCTCTTGGTTCTGGCTGATCACGTTATCGACGGGATAGTCGGTCCGGAACGTGGTCTTTTCGCCGTCGAAATAGCGCCATACGGAACGGCCCGTCTGAAAATCGTAGTCGAAGAGTTCCCAATCGCCATCCCGTATGGTCATCGATCATTCCCCCGGCAGCGGATCGGCGCGCTCGGCCTTGCCGTTGGCGATGAGTTGCTTTGCCGCCTCAAGCGGGACATCGAGCACGGCGCCGGCCGGAATACGCTGGTCGTTTTCAGCCCAGGTGTCATAGAGGAGCCGGATCGGCGTCTTTTTCGGTTCTGCAGGCATGTTCGTCTCTCCTGAAAAGGGAAAGGGCGAGCCGGAGCCCGCCCCCCCATGAGGTTGATGGTCGATCGCCTACGAGACAGCCGCCGAGAACGGCGTGGCCTCGGTACCGGTCGCGGAGCCGAGCACCTTGACGCTCCAGAGGTTCGTGGCGATGTCCTCGAGCTCGACGATATCGCCAGCGATGCCACCGGTCGTAGACCCATTCATGGTGATCGTGTCGCTGTCCGCCGCCGTTTCGAACAGGACGGCCGTATCGGCCGAATCCTGGCCGAACGTCGCCGTGCCGCTCATGACGTCGGTGGCGTCAGCGACCTGCACCTTGAAGCTGTTCGACGTGATCGTGGTCTTGACCACCAGCTTGTATTTGTCGCCTGTGCCGGTAGCGGCCGGCAGCGTGACGGTGCTGCCCGCCGCGCGATCGACGACGACGGTGGCGCCGACGTGCGTCTTCCTGCTGAGGGTTAACGTCGCGGCGGTGAGGGAGATGGGCTTGTAAGAGGTCATGTCCGTATCTCCTTAGCTCGCAGCCGTGAGGCCGAAGAGGTCGGCAGCGACGCCGAGGCCCTTCTCGTTGTGGACCTTGAGGGTGCCCTCACCGATGATGACGCCCTTGTCCGCGTCGCCCGTCTTCGCGATGTCCTTGTCCTCGGCAATCTTGCGAAGCCAGAGGAAGGACAGCATGTCGGTATCGATGAAGAAGGCATTCCGGGCCTGTGTGGCGCCGGCCGCCTGCACCCGGTTCGGATGGATCATGACGGTACCGAACGGACCTTCGTAATAGTCCGCCGTGGCAACGATGGTGTTGCGCTCACCGCCCTTGGAGACGGCATAGCGGAACGGGGCCACGTTGCTGTCCGACATGAACGTGACAAACACGCTCTTGACGTAGGGCGAAACCGAGACGTGCCGGAAGTTGGCGCCGCTCTGGTAGCCGGACTGCATCACCGTATCCAGGATGGCCTTGGTGAATGCGCGCTGTGTGCCGGCAGTCGGAGCAACCGTCAGCCCGGTACCGGAGTTGAAGCCACCGTTGGAGCCGCCAGCGCCGCGGGAGACGTTGGAGGTGATCCAGGTCGGCAGAGAGCCGAATTCGCGCGTCGCACCAGCCACAGAGGCGTTCGTGTCGACGATGGCGAACTCGACATCCTTGCGGATCTCGACGCCCTTCTTGAGCTTCTGGTATTTGCGTTTCTGGACGTTTCCAGCTTCCGACACTACTTCCTGCGTGTTGGAGATGATCCAGTCCTTGCGCATGATCTGGGTATAGTTGCCCATGCGTGCCGGCGGAGTGATTGCGTCGAAGGCGTATTCTTCACCTTCCTCGCGGATGTTCTCGCCGGGCGCTGCGAGGTCGTCCGTTTCCCACTCAGGATGAATGGAGACGGCCTTGCCCTTTTCGATGAGGGAGTAGATCGGGGTGTCTTCCGGCGTGATGCGGGACACCACGTCGGAAAGCTCTTCACGATTGCCAACTGCCTGGCTGGTCGTGAAGGTGTTGGTTACAACAGCCATGTTTCTGATCCTTTGAAGATGGGGTTAGTCGAAGTCGACCGACATTGCGTCGCGGATCGACCCGGTTTTCGACAGCCTCTTCATCGCATCCTGATTTTTGCGGGCCTGCGGGTTCACCGGTCCGTTCGGCTTGGCCTTGACGGCTGCCGGCGGGGCGTTCGCTACCTTATTCAGGGCTTTGCTCTTCGCCTGTTCTGCCCGGAGACCGAGCATGGCGTAATGCATGACCTTGAAATAGCGATGGTCGGTGAAACCCTGCATCTCATCCTGGCTGAAGCCGAGATCCTCGCCGACCTTGAAGGCGTCGGAAAAGAACTTTTCTCGGGCATCGTCCTTTGCGAGATGCGGGAAGGCTTCGAGCAACTTGGCGTTCTCGGCCGCGAGAGTTTCCTCTGTTGCCGCGGACTTGAGTTCGCCTGCCACGTTCTTCGGCTCGGCGCTCATGTCGATGAGACGCTGAACCTGCTCCAGGCCCGAGTCGTAGATGGCCTTCTGGCGCGTATACTCGGTCGGGTTCTGGATCGCCAACGCACGCGATGGCTCTTGTGGCAACTGCTGGATCAGGAATTCTGCGATGGCGTTCGCCGTGTTGGCGACGCGGCTTGTCATGGCCTCAAGATTCCCGCGCTTGTTGCCGAGATCCTGAGTTTTCCGGCGGTAGTCACTCTCCCGCAAATAGCCCTTCTTCAGCTCCTCGAGAGGAACCTGCTCACCGCCTTGAAGGGTGATGATCGTGTCCGTGGCTTCGTTGGTCTCGTCGCCCTCTTCTTCGGGCTCGTTCGACTCGTCGCCTTCGGCTGCGGGATCGTCGGTCTCTTGGCCATCTTCAGAGGCCTCATCCGTCGCATTCGTCGATTGCTGCTCTTCCTCTTCCGGCTCGTTGGTCTCGGAGGACTCGGCGAAGTCGAGGTTTACAGCGTCATCGAAGGTGAGTGCGGGGCGACCGCTATCACTCTCCCCCACGAAAGGGGAGTTGGTGGCTGCGTCTGTCATGTCTGCTTTGCCTTTTGAGGTTTGGCCCGGGCGCTATGCCGGGGCTGCCTTCCCATCGGCAGAGGATTGTCCCTCAGCGAGGAACTTGATCTTGCCTTTGAGATTCCGAATGGCCCGCACTTCGGCCGCAAAGGCGGCGCGGGCATCATGATCTGTGTTCTTGGCGTTGACGCAGCCGTTGACGGCGGCCATCTCCAATTCATCCATCAGCAGATGGAAGAGCGGCATGTCGAGCAGCACGCGGGCGGCGGCGGTCTTGTCTTCCTGCCGCATCAGCCTGGATCCCCGCCGACGTTAACCGAGGACACTGGGTCGCGGGTCAGCATCTGCACGGCGTTCGTCTGCCGCTTCAGATTGATCTCCTGGTCGATCTGGTAGCGCTTCAGCGCCATTTCCTGCTGGATACGCTGCGTTTCGAGTTGCGCTTCCGTCTGAAGCTTCTGCTGGTCAATCTGCGCGTCCAGCTTGGCCTTTTCCATATCGGCCTGCGCCTTGATCTTGACCTTCTCCATCTCCGGATCGGGCTTGTTCGCCTGCGCCTGCTCCAATTGCTGGATTTGTTCCGGCGTCGGCTTGGTGAAGTAGAGGTCCGGCGTTCTCAAACCGGCCGCCTCGACGCCTCGAGAGACCGAATTCCAGATGTTGTCGACCGTCACGAACGGGTTGCCGACTGGGCCATAGGCGGCAAGGAGCTTCTCCTGCTGCTGGCCGACGACCTGCATCATCATCATGTCGCGCTCGCGCGTGCCGGCGCCCAAGCCGGTGTTGACCGTGACGTCCATGTCCGCGTTCCACTGGCGCGGATCGAACGTCACCCACTGGTTTCTCAGCCTCACTGTGCGCGGCTTGTCCTGATGCTTGATCACCAGCTTCAGAAGCCCCTGGAACACGCGCTTAAGGCCTTGAGCGAACGTGCGGACCATCAATTCCGTCTGGCCTATGCCGGCTGCCTCGATCATCGCCGAGGCCTTTGCCGTCATGTTCTGCAGCGCATCCGGCGCCATGCCGCTCGATGCGTCAGAAATGCCCGTCCGGTCGGTAGCTTCCTGGTCGAGATAGGAAAGCATCGCGAAGGACTTTTCCGCGACGAACGGCACGATGTTGTAACCGACAGCCGCGCGGGCATCGATGCCTTGGGCGACCCGGATCGGCTGCCCGAACTTCGGATTGAGCACGCTTTCGGGGTTCTGGATGACGCCTTCCTGCACGATCGGCTGCTGATTGTTCTGCCAGTACAAGTTATCCAGCGTTTGGCGCATCAGCACAGTCTTGACGCGCTGGATCTCGGCCATGTCGTCGGTGACGGAATTGCCTTCGCGCTGGTGCGGCCGCCGCTCGACGATCAGGTCGGCGAAGGGCACCTCATCGGTTTCCTCGTCGTCGAGCAGATTGGTCTCTGCCAGCCCGCCGGCGAAGACCATGCGGCGCAGTTCGGCAATGCCGTCATCATCCACGTCGATCTTCACATAGAGCTCGTAGTAATCGACCTCCTGCAGCGCTTTGACGAGGGAATCGTTCTCGTCGAAGACGTCGCGCCGACGGGTGAATTCTTCCTCGTCTTCCTCGATATCGGCGCCCGAGGCCGCGAAGCTGTAGACCTTGTCCCGGTCATAACCCATCGCGACGAGATCGGAGCGGCGAAGCTGCGTCTTGAGGCCCGCTATCGGGCTGTCCTCGATCGAGATCGCGTCGGGGTGGATCAGGAACTCTTCGAGCGGTACCGCGGCGAGCTTCGTGCAGCCGTATTCGGAGACGCGCCGAATCTTGACGTTGTAGAGTGTGACCGGCGCCGGCCCCTGCGGCGTGTCGATCTGCTCGACATACTGCTCTTGCTCCAGCACCTCGACATCATCGTCCGCGACGAGCTGCACGAGCGCCTGCTCATCAAGGCCGGTATGCTTCGAGACCTGGACCTTGCGCTTCTTGTCGTACCACCAGCGAATGACGCCATTGCGCAGCTTCAGCGCGTCGTGCGCAGCGTCCTGAACCGCATCGTAACCATCGCTCTCAGGGAACACGACGAAATTGACGTAATCCGTCGCTTGTTCGGCCGAGGCTTCATCCCCCTCATTGACCGGCTGATACTCAACGACCTTGTCATTGCCGAGGATCGTGCGGATGAGAGACGGCAGAACCTTCTTAATCGAGGAACGCACGTCACGCGAAACGACCTTCGACCGGTTCGGGTCGGCCGGCGTGTCCTTCATGGTGCCGTCGTAGTACTCCATCGCCTTGATGCGATCGACGGAAAGCTCGTCCCGATAGTTCTCGCAGTCCTTGACGAGCTGCGAGACCTGGGCAGCAACCTGCTGTTTCTGCATCGCAGCCATTAGGCGGCGGCCTTCTCGAAGGGTTCGATTTCGGAGAACAAGACGCCCTCACGGCAAGGAAACCAAACTGTTGAACCGCCATCGGTCTTGGTGGCGTATTCGCACCGGACCAATCGGCCGTCATCGCCCCAAACATCGCGGATGCGATAGAGGCTGCCTTCGTGTTTATGGCGGCGCTCTTCGCCGTATCCAGGCTTCATCATGTCAAATCACCTTGCGTTCCGAGAATTTCCATGCGGCGGCGTCTGCCTTGACCTTGGCGAACCGCTTCATCATCAGCGCGTATCGAGAAGCCGAGAGCACGTCGTCGCGCTCCTTGACCACTTTCCCGTCTTTGCGGTGGTAGAGCCTGAATTCCTCGACCCAGTGCGAACAGGTGCGAAACACCTTCCATCGTCCCGTTTGCATGCGCTGCAGCATGTCGGACAGACCGGCCTCGACACCGTTAGTCCCGTCATCGAACGTTGCGCGCTCATGAAGCATGTTCAGGCCTTGAACCCGATACTGCTCGGCCAACTGTTCGCCGCTGCCTTTATCGTGCTGCAAGCCATCGTGCGGCCATGACCACGGTAGCCACACACCCCACGGCTTCAGCGCCGCGGCGTGAATAATTGGCGTTGCTTCCCGCTCGCGATATTCCTTCGTGACGTAGAAAACGTCTGCGTCCCTATCCCAGGCACATGCAGTAGCCCCGAACGGGTGATCCCATCCGAAGTCTAGGCCGCCGATCTGCACCCAGTGCTTCGGTATCTCGAACGGATCGACGACGATGTTCTCTTCCGCGACCGGGAAGATGCGCCCCGAGCCGAGCGACGGAACACCCTTCGTTCTCGCCTCCCGCTCATGCGCAGGATAGCTGTCGATGATCTGTTTGCGCTGCTCTGGCGTGTAGTGCTCGGCGTCGTCGATCGTCATCGTGATCACTTCACGATCAGGCGACTTCTCGAGAATATACCGAGCGACAACCGTGCTCATGCCCTTGAGGGGCGTGAACGTTACGGCAATCAGCCCTTGCGTTGCGTTGGTTCGGGTGATGCCCTCGAAATACACGTCTTCTGGCGGCTCTTCGTCGAACCAGACGTAATCAACCGTGTTTGCCTGCCACTTACCGCGACCCTGCTCGTATGCCTTGAAGAGCAGTGTTGACGATCCACCCGAGACATGCCGAACCGTGACGCTATCCAGTGCGCCAGAAACGCCAGAACGCCGGGTTGTGGCAATAATCGCGGCCTTCGGTATATACCCAGTGCCCCAGTCCTCTTCATTCATCGGAGGGCCGACGAGAAGGCGCTGAACGCCATCCCTGGTCAGCTCATACGATTCCGAACCAGCCAGCATAATCACCGGCTTATCGAAGCGCTTGCCGGCCCACCAATCCGGATACCGCCCCGTGAGATGCATTGCCGCCTCGGCAGCACCAGCCAGTGTCTTGCCCAACTGGTTGCCCGCCATAAACAGGCGCTCGCGATAGCCCTTCCCTGCCGCGTGGAACTCGATCTGCTTCGAATAGGGCTTGTACCCGCTAAGCAGGTTAGTGCGTCGTCTCCGGTCCAGTTCCGCCAACAGAGCCGCTTGCTCCTTGAGCATCGAGGAAAGGCCGGATTGCGGAATCAAGGGACCGGATGCGCTCGATAAGCTGCTCATCCGTGAGATCATCCGTGCTGTTAATGTTGACGTTCAGATCCTTCGGCAGGATCGAGGCGACGACCTTCAGATATTGGTCCGGTTTGTCGGCTCGGACCTTCTGCAGCGTCTCCACGCCGTGCGCTTGCCAGTCCTCATATAGGTCAGCGATGAACTGCTCACCGAGCTTGTTGCGCGAGCCCTTCGGTCTGCCCGGATTGCCAGGCTTGAACTGGTGTTCGACGGGAGGAGTCGGCTTGCCCGTTTTCTCCCCGTTTTTTCGGGCGTCGTTTGTCATGCGAGATTGCCTTTGGCGATTGGCTGATCGAATGTCCCGTGCAAACGAATTGCAGGAGCGCAGCATGAAGGAACTCTACGTCTCAACCTATCGCATGAATGGCCGAGAGATGGTCATGATCTACACGACCGCACAGCACCTTCTCGACCATGCAGGCGAGTCGTCGTTAGGCTCCGACCATTGGATCGGGACCATAGACCGTGTTGACTTACCGCCCGAAGCCAACGCAAGGCTGGTAAAGGTCGGCTGGCTTCCTATGGAGCGCCCCGATTTTGACCGAGACCACGGCGACAAATTGATGCCGCGTTGAATAACCCATGGAAAGGTGAAGCCCGAACCGTACGAGGGAAATGCGTGCAGATCACCCGCAAACCGCTGCGAATTAGCATTCCTGGCCCGAGAGGCGCGGGGCTGGTGGCCTGAAATAGCTATGAACATATCGGGAACGTTGTGGCCGAGGATTGCGCCGCACTACCTGTAGTCTCCAGCAATGCGCCCACCAGCATGGTATGATGCTAGCGTATTGAAACCCCTCAGCTTTGCTGCCCAGGTTCCACCACCGGTGCAGGGACTTCTGCATTGTTGGCGCGTTCTCGCGGTGTCTGTAGTGGAGTACACTCGAATGAGTGGAAGGCATTATCACGGACCGGAATACCACGCCTCTGCGGCACTTCCCGTCAGCATTCTACTGCTCACGGTCCTCGGAATATCAGCTTATTTGCTGATCGGAGGTAAGCTGCATAACGGGGAGCAGGTCGGGTCCAAGGTCTACCTGCCCGTTACGCAAGTACAGGATCGCTGAAGAAGAGCCCAGTCCGCAGGACTGGGCTGGCCCGCCGCGGTCATTAGCAACGTGGCTTACCATTTGCCCTGCCTGCGGAAAATGAAGGCGGCCACCCTACCGCATAGACAGCGGTCATGGTCATCGGGTGGTCGCTCTTGCCCAGTCGGGGTCTATCTGCATTTTCCAGCAGCACTTCCGGGCAATCTGAATTGGAAAAGGGCGGTCTGCCGCCCTGAATTCTGGATACATTTTTCCCGACGTGGGAGTCGGATTGTCTCCCAGTCCGGGCCGTCGAGTATTCCCTATGCGCGCTTGGCAAGGTCCGACTGAAACACCCAAATCACGCCGCAGAACTTAGCGCCAGTCCGTTTGTATTGCAAGCGACCTCTTCTTTGTCCAAAGCTTCCAATTCCATTAGGATCGTCATGCAGCGCTTCTTCGCTTTCGTGGGCAAACTATTAATGGCCGCTGATGCCAGCATCCGGAGGGGTACGCGTTTCCGTCGTCCTTTCGGGAAGATCAGCCCGAGTTGGCGATGCAATGCACTGCGTCGATGCTTCCTAATGTCGGCTTCGCCATTCTGTTTCATCGTCACATGCTCTTCTCGCTTTTCCAGTTCAGCAATATAGAGCTGCGCGATGTCGTGATCTCGGAAGGAGGCCAGACCGTAGTTTCCGCCACCACGCAAGAAATAGGCAACATTGTTGAGTTGCCTCACCCCAGCGATATCCTGTCCGCTAGCCCGGACAAAAGCATAACCGACCAAGAGGGGAAATCTCTTCTCGATCAGTTTGTTTGTCCTTTGATGCCGAACTACAGTCCAGAACGAAGGCATGAAGATCGCAAAGCCCTTCTCCCGGCACTCCCTTTCTATTTGGGTCTCTCCAACGCGTTCTTCCGATGCTCCAGGGACCGCTTTCGCCATCTTCTGGCCACCAGGCGCAACACGGATCGCATACCAGGATTCCGCGGGAAGCTGCTTTGTCGAATTGATGTTCAAGCGGCAACCTCCAATAACCGTAATGCAGTGATTTCGTCTTTCGAGGGAAGTTGAACAAGCAGCTCTGCTGGGGCGACAACCGACCAATTGAACCTGCCCGCGTAGCTCTCCGCCAAGGCGTCGATCCGGTCGTCGTCGAACTTGAATGTAAGGGTCGAAAACGGCGACGCTCCGGTAGCTGTCCACCGCTGAAGGAGCCGGAGGTTGGCCGGCCGGAGGAATTGTGAGGCGTCGGCGATCAGATCACGGAGTGCAGACAGTTCCTTGAAGCGGCGAACAACTGAATTGCCGCGACGGATGATTTCCTTGGAAGCCTCGTTACCGCCATCCGTTGTTGTCCAGGAAGGAAGAGGTTTTAGCAGATCCCTGCAGCAAGCCAGCAGCTTATCGGCTGAAGCTTCAGGATCAAAATCAAGAGAGAGAAACTCTATGCCCTCGACGCGATATGTTTGCGCGCCCTGATCCCGAGACGTAATCACCATCGATCCACGAGCAACGAGATCATTGTAAAGGAAGGACGAAAACCCCGGCGCTTGCACATTGATGTACATCCGCATTTGCGAAAGACGCTGACCGCTAACGTAAAGCTTTTGCACAACTGGCTTAATCAAAGGGAGCTTCGATTGAAGCGCCGGCCACAACGCCAAATACTCGGCGCATTTCGCTTCGATACGGAAAAGTCGCTCAGCCTCTGTGTAGTTGTCGCCGAGATAGTGCTTGGCACAGTGATTGCCGATGAACCGTGCGGCGCTATCATCGGGGAAGTACGCCATCCTCCCCATCCCGAACTTCGGAGCCGCTGGAGAACATAGAGGACACGGTACCTTCTCCCCACCGGGCCGCAAAGCCGTAGGCACGCGTATTTCTTCCGAAAGCAAAACAACGTTAGCTGATCGACCAGGCTTACTAGTCGAGATACCGGCGAAGGTTTCCGGCGAGCCGGTCTCCGAAATATGCTGGCGCCAGCTCTCGATAAACTCCGGGCCGGGCCGATCATCGAAAATGGGGAATGACTTCAATGCCGAATCGCTCATGAACTTCCTCCAATTACGGTTGAAATCATTATAGCTCACAATCGCGGCGGCTTGCGCGTTCACCTCTCGTTCTCCTCGCAATTCACAAGCGGATGCCGAGAGGGTGATCATGCTTCACCTCGCGCAGCCTTCTCGGCGAGGTAAGCGGCCACGTCGATCCTGCGCACCTCGGAGGCGGCTCCGAACGTGCCGAGCTTGTGGTCCCGGTAGGCTCGCTCGCCGGCGGGATCAAACTTTGCAGCGGCGACGCTGCGAACCCATCCAGGCGCCTTCGCCGCGTTCACCTTCATTCGGTGTTCCTGCTTTTCCTGCAGTTTCTTTTCCTTTCGCCGAGCGCTCTTGGACTTCTTCTCCGGTTTGCCCCACAGAACCTTTTTCGCATTCCGCGCCTTATCGGGGCGGTTGGCGTTGTCGTTGTCGAGACGATCGAGCGCCTTCCATGCTGCGGCGTTCGTCTCGAACGGGCCTTCGACGAGTTTGCCTCGCCGGTCGGTGATTTCGAATTGCCCGTCGTCATTCCTGGTGACGTTGAGGATCTGCGTCGTCATGCGGCGCCACCGGTCAGAACGTTATCCACCACAGCACCAAAGCCTTCCCTGGAAAGCTCTTCAGCATTTTTGATTGCGTTCTCGTAAGAAGCTCCGTCCCACATGGAGATCCGGCAACCTTCTTGATCGATCGCATCAACAAAGAAGCGCCAAGATCCAATACTCGCGAAATCGAGCCGGCGTCCGCTTGCGCTCAAAATCGCAGTGGGACTGGAGATAACACCCCCGAAAATCTCGACGTGGCAGGCTGAATGTTTTGTCATAATGCAAAGTCCTCGTTACCTGATGGCACCTCGGAACCGCGCGGAATGTACTGGCGGTCCCAATGAAAACGGTTGCTGCTCGTGTGATAGCGATAGGTCGCCTGATCGAACCAAAGGCCGACCTTTCCCTCGAAGTCGCCGTTCCGCTGCTTTGCGACGTTGAGGATGACGCTCGGTTTTTCCTCGAGCGCAGTGCGCTCTTCCTCGGTCTTCGCGGCCTTGATTTTTCCTTCGAGATCCTTGTTCCGCCAGACCGTCAGAATGTTGAACGCGTTCGCGCCGATTTCCATGGCGCCCTTGATGTCCTCGGTTTCCGGAGCGCCGCCGCGGTCCTTGTCTCCCTTGCGGGAGTGGGCCACCAGGTGGACGTGGACGTTGTTCTCGATCGTCCAGTCGACGAGCTGGAAGACTGCCTTCTCCTGGCCGTTGTAGTCGTCTTGGGCGATGCCCACCCGCATGAGGCTATCGATGATGAACTGGTCGCACCCGTACTTAGCGCGGGCGTAGTCGAACACCTCGAGCAGAGCCGGTATGCCAGCCTTGCCGACGTGGTCGTAGATCAGCAGCCCGCTATCCAACCAGTCCAGGATTTTCGTGATGAATGGCGCCGTCGGCCGGTCGACACCGCCAGTTTGCTTCGCCAACCGCTTGAGGGTTTGCTCGCCTTTCATTTCCAGCGAGGCGACACACACGCGGCTGCCCTGCTTCACCCAGTGTCCGATACAGTCGGACAGGATCTGGCTCTTGCCATGACCACTGGCGCCGCTCCACAGCGACAACTCGCCCGGCCGGAACAGCAGCTTTCCGGAAATCTTGTCGTAGGGCACTCCATAGCCGACGTGGTCGCCCTCGCCCGGCCAGAACAGGTAGATGACACGATCCAACAGATCGCTCGGTCGGCGGAGGCCGGCCGGATCAAGGCTGCGCGCTTCCGAGAGGCACCGCTCCATTTCCGCACCGCTCACGCCGTCGATCAGGCACTTGTTCGCGTCCTTGAACGGCAAGTGCACTCGCAAGCACCGATGCCTGCCGAGCCGACTCGCGATCTCCTCCGCAGCCTCATCGCCCGGGCCGTCCATGTCTGTCGACAGGTAGATCCTCTCGAAGCGCTCCAGGCGCTCGAACTCGTTCTCGATCCACCTCTGCTTGCCGCCCTTTCCGCCGCCGAACGGCACGGAAACCGCGGGAAAGCCAAAGCAGGCCCACGAGAGCGCGTCGATCTCACCCTCGGTGATGATAAGAGTCCGCGCGTTCGGATCGATCGCCTGCCAGCCGAAAAGTATGGGCTCGCAGTTCGCCGCTGTCGGAACGGGTTTGGCGCCGTTCTCCGCCTTGCGGCTCTTGGCCATCGCCAGCACGCCGTCCGGCAGCAAGAACGGAAAGATGATCTCGTCGCCGCGCTCGCCGATTTTGTACGTTTCCAGCACGTCGTCAGGGATACAGCGGCCGGCCAAGTATTCGCGTACCTTGGCTTTGGGCTGGCTGCATTTCGGGCGCTCGGGCCGGGCGTAGGACGGCTTCGGGTCGCGTGTCGGAACCGGACGCGAGACGCCGAGCCAATTGGAAATATCCTCGATCGCCTCGGCAATGGTCTGGCCGCGGCGCTTCGACCAGAGGTCGATCAGGTCACCGCCCTCTCCCGTGCTGAAGTCGGACCAGACACCCGCCTTCTGCCCCGATAGGTGGACCCCCAGGCTCTTGCCCTTCTCGCCAGCGGTAGAGCCGGCCCGCCACTCGTTGGCCTCCTTGCGGCCGTTCGGCAGCAGGTATTCGACGACGGACATGACTCGGTCGTTCAGCATCCGCTTGAGCTCGATGATGTCCGCCATCACTCAACCCCCGCGTACACTGGATCGTCCCGCCAGTTGGTCGGGTCTGGCTGTTTGGACGGCTGATCCGACCAGCACTCACCGTTCAGCCAGGATGCCGGAGCCTTGGTGTACCGTGCATCCTCGTTGCGTCGCTCGTCAGCATAGCGATGAACAGCCGACATAATCTCGTCGGCGCCTGCCTTCTTTCGGGCAGCCCGGTAAGCCCGCAATGCCGCGCCCTTGGCGGCCTTCTTGGGGTAGGCCCGCCAGAAAACTTCGTCGAACTCTTCGTCGATCGCGCGCTGAGTATGAGAGGAAGATTTATCTTCCTCGATAGGTTGGTGGTTGGTGGTTGGTGGTTGGTAGTTGGTGGTTAGTTTTTCGTCTGAGAAACCGTCTGCTTCTGTGTTTCGTTGTTTTGATTTGGTTTTCTTCGGAGGACGGCCACCGTTTGAACCATTTTCGGATGCAGTTTGGATTCGGTTTAGCGACTTTTCGACTTCACTTTGCGCACGGTTCTGGAACAGTTTGCCGTCACTTTGGCGCAAGATCTTCCCCTTTTCGACCAAGGATTCGACCAATTTTCTGGCATCTGCAGGACGGGTCTGACACAGCGCGGCGAGCCGTCTGTCGTTCTGTTCGATAGGGCCGCCTTCGGACATGATTAGGGTGCAGATCATCCAGTACAGGCCCTGCTCGTCGGCACGCAGGACGCCGCCGACGCCGGCTATGTATTCATCAGGATAAAAGTCGACGCGGCGGGCCTTGGCCTTCCCCATCAGGCGCCTCCACCTGACAAAGGACCGGCCCGACGCGTCTTGTGGACCGGGAACAGCGCGACGTTTCCGCCCGTGGTGCGTCTCACTGGCAGTTTGTGATCTTCATCGAGATAGACGTTTAGAAACGCTACCCAAGCATCGGCCGCGATCCTGCCATCGAGAAAATTGCCCGTCTGGTCGGCTTTCAATTTAGCTTGGCGGTATTGTTCCCAAGCCGCGAGTTGCTCCCCTTCCGTCGGCCTACTCATGGTTCTGCTCCGAAGCGAGTGGAGGCACGAGGCGGAAGTGACTTTTTCCTTCCGCTATTCTGCTGCTCTGCCGCCTGCGATGCTTTCTCAATTATCAATTTATCAGCCGCCCGCTGGACGTTCGTCCAAGTCGTCAAGCGAGGGCTCGTCTTGTTTGTGCGCCAGCGCGTCCAAGTGGAGCCATTTATTCCAGCTTCCCTGTACAGCTCCTGGAGGGGGATGCGGGCGAGCCGCAGCCGGCGTTCTGTGGTTTGAACTTCGTCGATTATTTTCATGGCAGCAGGAGTAATAGTGCATTAATGCATTCATGGCAAGCATTTATGCATCGTGCTTTTCTGCACATGTGTGGTAAGGATGGCTGCATCATGAAAAATGACTTCTTCGATACCGCTAGCAAGACATACGTCCGCTTCGTTCTTGACGAACTGAAGCTTTCGCCAAGCGCGCTCGCCAAGAAGGCTGGCATTGCTTCCACGACATTGACCCGCGCATTGAACGACCCAACACATAAGTTCACACTGTCAATGAGTACGCTCGGGAAGATCGTAAAGGTCTCCGGAATAAGCCCGAATCCATTTTTCGAATCCAAAGACTTTGTCGATATGTCGATGGTTCCGTTCGCGAGCCCGAACTTGTACGACGAGAGTTGGGGAGAAGGAGCAAACGCCACTGAACGTGACCTCTCCGAAAATGATGCGCATTCAACGCTTGTAATAGGAGAGGCCGCCGCAGGCGTTTGGAAGACGCCAGAACTTACCAGAATTGAGGACGGTGGCCTGTTAACAATCACCCTGCCACGCTATCGGAGCATAGATGTCTTCGGCCTGAAGATGGCTGACGATACATGCGCCCCGTACATTCAACGGGGAGAGTACGCAGTTTGCGTTCGCCGCCAAGCTATGAAGAGCGAACCTGACCATGGAGATCTTCTCGTAATTGAGCGGTGGCGGGACCGGAAGTCACTTATGGAGCTCAGCATCAGACGCCTCATTGTGCCGCCAACTGGTGGACCTTATCTGAGATTCGACAATCCCGATGCGCGCATCTCAGAGCGCATCGATCTTCCCCTTAACCTTGAGGAGACGGGGGATCTCCGCATTATCGGGGATGTCTCATATGCTGTTCGTAGCGTCAGCGACCCTATTTTGAGGGATGAGCTTATAGAGCGCCTGTTCAGGAACCGCAGCAGATGATGCATTTATGCATAAATCGCTATTGACTGGCAAAGGTGAATGATGCATTAATGCTCCATCCTGACCGATGGAGATTCCAATGCCGAACGCACCTGGCCCGGCAGCCGCCGAAGGCTTGCAGAAAATCACCAGTTCATCGCCACTCCTCAAAATGTTCGATCGGCACGCACATGCTTATGCCGTCGACAGCGCGGCTTGGGCTGCTGTTGGTGATTTTGAAGACGCACCGCAGATCCGTGCCATGCCGGAAGCAAGAGTGCAGTGCGGCCAGACGCTCCTCGGGCGTGACAGTGAAGGAAAGGAAATCTGGCAGCCCAGCTACTGCTACTCTGTCGAAAGCATCACCAAGCATGTCGCCGGCCACCGGGATACGCACTTGTCCCTGCTCTCAGGCGAAAGGAACAAGGCCAATCGGGAAAAGGTAGAGGCGCAATTCGAGCAGATCTTGAAGGAAAAGCTTGATGCGTTCGCCGCTGTCGAGGCTGAACGGAAGCTTATCGAGGACGAGTGCGGTTATTCTCAGGCGATGGAAGCAGCGCGCGGCACCAGCAAAGCCGTGAAGGAAATTGAACGCGCCATCATCGATTATTTGCCGCGCTCGCTCGATGAAGCGGCGCAAAAGGCCGCGTGGGTCGTGAGCGTCTTCAACAGTTGCGGGGGATACATCGAAGACGAAAAGCAGCTTGTTGAAACGCTTTCGTCGATCGCAAAGGCATTTGGCTCGGAGGAACGTGAATGACTCAGATCACACGTAGGACCATTCTCGGCGGTCTCGCTGCCGCAGCCGCACCCTTGCCAGCCATCGCCGCTCCTCAGCCCGTCCAAAGCCCTGAGGAACGCCTCCATGCGGCGATTGACGCGGTGGTCGATATTCTGAGGGAAATGAACCCTGATCCTGACGCGGAGATTTTACGGCAGCAGTACCCCCACTACGTTTTCGTCGGGATCAAGACCCCTCCCAAGCCTGTGGAGTGGACCGGCCCGGGCTTCTACGAGGTCGAAGGCAAGCATCCGAACGGCAATCGGTGGTGCACTACGTACTGGCTTGATCGCGTCGACTACAAGACCGTTCCCGGCTTCTACTATCGAGCGGAAAGATGGTGGAGGGGGCGGCTGGAAACGACGATGCGACTGCTTCCGAGCAAGATCAGAATCATCCGCAAGGACGATGATTACAGCGGAGGAACGGTATGACCGAAATTTCTCCGCCTCACACCCAGGACAGTCCACTGGTTGCGCTCGTTAGGGCTCTCGCTGTTCGGCAGGCAAGGCTTGACGCAAGCCCACCGCGACCCGCTAATGAGAACGAGCCAGACAGGGGCAACGCGAGACAGCAATGAGCCGAGCCGTCATATACGCCAGATACTCCACCGATCTTCAGAACGATCAATCGGTGGAGGACCAGACCAGACTTTGTAGGGCCCATGCCGAGAGGCTGGGCCTTCTTGTCGTAGGAGAGTTCCATGATCGCGCGAAGTCTGGCGCATCGATGTTTGGCCGGCCAGGACTTTCAAATCTGATGCAAGCGGCTGAACGCGACGAGTTCGAGGTCCTCGTGTCTGAGGCCCCCGATCGTATTTCTCGCGATATCGCAGACCTTGCCCACATCCATAAGATGCTCAAGTTCCGCGGGATCGAGATGAACTGCGTCAACGGCGGCGCAATGGATACCGTTCAGATTGGCATGTATGGCGTTATAGGCCAGATGCAGCGCGAGGAGGGTGCCAAGAAAGTTAAGCGCGGCATGGCGGGAGTAGTCCGCTCCGGACGCAACGCCGGCGGCAAGGCATATGGCTATCGACCGGTGATCGGCAAGAAGGGTGAGCTCGAAATTGTCGACGAAGAAGCTGTCGTCGTGCGTCGCATATTCAACCTTTATGCTGGTGGGGTTGCTCCAAGATCGATCGCAGCGATCCTAAATAGGGAAAATGTCCCAGCTCCTCGTGGAGACCGCTGGAACGCCTCGACGATCAACGGCAATGGTCAGCGGGGCAACGGAATTCTTCGTAACCCGATCTATGCTGGACGGATCGTCTGGAATCGTGTTCGGATGATCAAGGACCCGTCGACAGGCCGACGCATCTCTCGCGTGAATCCAGAGAGCGAGCATGAAGAGGTTTCCGCCCCTCACCTGCAAATCGTGAATGAGGATCTCTTCCAGGCCGTGCAACAGCGGAAGGAAGCGACCGGCGGCGCCGATCGGGCAAAAGCCCCGAGATCCAAACGAATTTTATCCGGCCTGCTGCGCTGTGGCGCATGTGGCGGAGGGATGGCGCTCGTCGGTCCCGATCGAAGCGGAAACCGCATCCAATGCAGCACATTCCGCGAATCCGGCAGCTGCGGCAACGGCCGGCGATACTATGTAGAGCGCATAGAGACCGAGGTGGTCGACAGCCTCCGGCGACAGTTCGCGGATACGAGCATCATCGAGGCCTACGTAGAGGCTTATCAGGCGGAGCAGAAGCGATTGCGCGGCGATGCCCAGAGAGCACGCGCGAACGCCCAGCGCGCGATGCAGGACGCCAGGGACGGCATCACCAAGATAGTAGAAAAGATATCGAAGGGTCTCATTGAGGACGAAGAGGCCGCTGCTCTCCTGGCGCCGCTGCGGGCGGAGCGCGATCGGCAAAAAGCAATTCTCGAGACAACCGAAGAGCCGCCAAACGTGATCGAAATTCAGCCGAAGGCCGTGAAGCGTTTCCGCGAGAATATCGAAAGCCTGGCTCAGATCGTCCGGGAGCGGGATGGAGAGCCGTCGCCAGAAATCGCCGCCCCGTTCCGGCAACTCGTGGCAGCCGTGGTCGTCAATCCGACAGAAAAGGGCCAGCCCTACGAAATCAACATTAAGGGCTACCTATCGAGCCTTATCGATTCCGAATTGTCGGTGATAAAGCTGGTAGCGGAGGAGGGATTCGAACCCCCGACACAAGGATTATGATTCCTCTGCTCTAACCTACTGAGCTACTCCGCCGCCGGATGCCGTGGCAGCTTCTTGGCGAAGCCCGTCTCGGCTGGACGGGCGGCTTATAAGGTGCTGTTCCGGCTAGTGTCAAGCAATGTCTTCGGGAAAGTGTGAACTTTTCCTGACACGCCGGATCGAGCTCGTTTAAGCGGCCGCAGGCGCCTGCAGAAGGGCCTGAAGTGCTGCCTCCGCCGCGGGTTCGCGTTCCGATTTGCGGATGAATCCGCCGCCATAGACGCGGGCGTTCTCGCCGGTGCCGGAATAGAGTGCGCAGGCCTGGCCGGGCGCCACGCCCGCCTCGCCGTCGAGGAGCTCGACATAGATGCCGTCGGTGTCACGCCTCATTACCGCCGGTGCCGGCTGGCGGGTGGAGCGGACCTTGGCGAAGCATTCGAAGTCGCGGGCGGCTGCCTCGTCGATTTCCTCGTCGCCCAGCCAGTTGACGTCGCGCAGATAGACGCGGCGGGTCTCCAGCGCCTCCCTCGGCCCAACGATGACGCGGCGCGAGCGGGCGTCGAGATAGACGACATAGAGCGGCTCGCCCGTCGCAACCCCGATGCCGCGCCGCTGGCCGATTGTGTAGTGCAGGATGCCCTCATGCGTGCCGAGCACACGGCCGTCGAGATGGACGATCTCGCCGGCGAGCGCCGCATTCGGCTTCAGCTTCGAGACGATGTCGCTGTACTTGCCCTGCGGCACGAAACAAATATCCTGGCTATCGGCCTTCTTGGCAACGACAAGACCCATCTCCTCGGCGAGCGCGCGCGTCTCCGGCTTGGAGAGGCTGCCGAGCGGAAAGCGCAGGTAGTCGATCTGCTCCTGGGTGGTCGCGAAGAGGAAATAGCTCTGGTCGCGCTCCGCGTCGGTCGGCCGGTAGAGGGCGCGCTGGCCAACATAGCGCGGCTTCGGGCTCGGCCGCGAGCGGATGTAGTGGCCGGTCGCCAGCGCGTCGGCGCCGAGCTCCTTGGCGGTCGCCAGCAGGTCGGCGAACTTGACGGTCTGGTTGCAGGCAACGCATGGAATCGGCGTTTCGCCGGCAATGTAGCTCTCGGCGAAGGGATTGATCACCGTCTCGCGGAAGCGCGCCTCGTAGTCGAGCACATAATGCGGAATGCCCAGAGTCTCGCAGACGCGTCTGGCGTCGTCAATGTCCTGGCCGGCGCAGCAGGAGCCGGCTCGGTGCACCGCCGCACCATGGTCGTAGAGCTGCAGAGTGATGCCGAGAACATCATAGCCTTCGCGTTTGAGCAGCCCCGCGACCACGGAGGAGTCGACACCGCCGGACATGGCGACGACGACACGCGTATCTTCGGGCTTGCGGTCAAAATCGAGACTGTTCACGGGATCCAATCCGGCATCCGGACGCGGCTATCTTTGCCGGCGTCCTGTTTTACCTTGACGCCGCGGGCGCTGATCACAGCTGCGCTGGCGGCCTTCCTTCGGCTTTCTATGCGGCGACATATAGAAACTTGTGCTTCGCGGGGCAAGAGCGCAGGCGGGCCGGCCGCGCGGATGCCGATCAAAGCCGCATCCAGGCCTGCCCTTGACCGGCATTTTCGGCGCTCCAAGATCGCTCAAATTATGAGCAAATCGTTACCGGCCGCTTAGGCAAATGTTAAATGTGGCAAGCTAAGGTCGCCTCCATATGGTCTTGAGTTTGTGTAGAGAGTCCCATGACCGAAATGATGCGTCCACGCGTAAAATATGTCATCGGCCCCGATGGCAGCCCTCTGACGATTGCGGATCTGCCGCCGGCCAACACCCGGCGCTGGGTGATCCGCCGGAAGGCCGAGGTCGTCGCTGCCGTGCGTGGCGGCCTCTTGAGCCTTGAAGAGGCCTGCGAGCGTTACACCCTCACCGTCGAAGAATTCCTGTCCTGGCAGTCCTCCATCAACGACCACGGTCTCGCCGGCCTGCGCACCACCCGTATCCAGCAATATCGCCACTGATCCACCCCTTGACAGGGCCATACGTCGAACCGGCGGCTCGGGACCTTCCCGCAGCCGCCAGTTCCGTTTCGGAGAGGCGCTTCAGCTGAAATCAGCTTTGCTTCACGGGATTATCGCGTAGCATCGGCCCCGGAGAGCGGAGGAAGGCGAAGGAGAACCGATGGACATCATTGAGGAGAAAACCGGCGCCAAGGGCCGCTACGCGACGAGCGTCGACGGTCACACCGGCGAAATGACCTATTCGCGGTCGTCGCCGCAGCTCGTGATCATCGACCACACCTTCGTGCCTGACGAATTGCGCGGCAAGGGTGTGGGCCAGGCGCTCGCGAGGCACGCGGTCGAGGAAGCGCGCAAGGGCAGTTGGAAGATCATTCCGCTCTGCCCCTTCATGGGCGCCCAGGTGATGCGTCATCCGGAATGGCAGGACGTTATCCAAGCCTGATCGCCGCCATACTTCGGATGCGCGACCGCCCGCCTCCCGAAAGGGAAGCGGGCGGTTCGTTACTATTTAGGACGAAGGACCTCGCCGCAGTTGCGATCGAGGCCCCGTCAAAGACCGAAGCCGAAGGCGTCTTCTCAGGCGCGAAGCCGGGTGGACGTATCCCGCTCTTCCAGAGCCGCGGCCTTCGCATATTCGGCCTGAACTTCGGCAAGCGCCAGTTCGGCCGCATCCTGTTGCACCTTCAATTCGCGGATCGACACCTGGAGGTTATCGGCGCGCTGGCGCGCAGCTTTGGCAAAGGTCGGATAGGCAAAATGCGAGGGATCGGCGATCCCCGACTTCTTCTCCTCGAAGACGATCTGGCTTTCGAGTTCCTTGGTCATCCGCTCGAATTCGGACATCATCATCTGAAGCTGGCTCAACTGACGCTGCTTCTCCCGCACCTGAAATTCCTTCAGGCGGGTTAGGCTCTCACGTGCTTTCATACGCAATACTCCCGTGGATAGCGAGACCCCGGTTACCGATTCCTGCGCCCGAATACCGGCCCCACTCGGGCCGGAAACAAAAAACGACTGCGATCTTAACAAATACCTACCGCTGGTAACCTTTCGTTTACGGGCATCATTAATCATAGGTGCGATGATTTAAGGCTCCGTAAATACTGAGGTACGAAATATGGCGCCTTCAGCATTTGCGAGTCGAAAGAGTCAGTTAGCGGCTATTCCTCATCTAGCGCATGAAGAATGCCATTTCGAATTCACCTTTGAAATCAGGAGACTGCTAAAAATATTTAACATTTTCGATACACCTTGCAAAAGTGAATCAGAATTTGTTAACCATTTGATGGCAGCCTCCAAATCAGGCAACGACTGGATCCGTATCGCGTAAGGGGGCCATGACGACCTTGGGCGGCGGAAAAGGGGAAGACTATGCGGGTTCTACTGATCGAAGACGACAGCGCGACAGCGCAAAGCATTGAGCTCATGCTCAAGTCCGAGAGTTTCAACGTCTACACCACCGATCTCGGGGAAGAAGGCGTCGATCTCGGCAAGCTTTACGACTACGACATCATTCTCCTCGACCTGAACCTGCCGGACATGTCGGGCTACGAGGTGCTGAGAACGCTGCGCCTGTCGAAAGTCAAGACACCGATTCTCATTCTTTCCGGCATGGCCGGGATCGAAGATAAGGTTCGC
The DNA here is from genome assembly GCF_002531555.1 of Sinorhizobium sp. BJ1. NCBI lineage: Bacteria > Pseudomonadati > Pseudomonadota > Alphaproteobacteria > Hyphomicrobiales > Rhizobiaceae > Sinorhizobium > Sinorhizobium sp. BJ1. Next base: position 131,937 of record NZ_NWTH01000009.1, on the reverse strand, counting down.
GGCCTCGGCTTCGGCGCCGACGACTATATGACCAAGCCTTTCCACAAGGACGAACTGGTGGCGCGTATCCATGCGATCGTGCGCCGTTCCAAGGGCCACGCCCAGTCGATCATCTCGACCGGTGAGCTGATCGTCAATCTCGACGCCAAGACGGTGGAAGTCGGCGGCCAGCGCGTGCACCTGACCGGCAAGGAATACCAGATGCTCGAGCTCCTCTCGCTGCGCAAGGGCACGACGCTCACCAAGGAAATGTTTCTCAACCACCTCTATGGCGGCATGGACGAGCCGGAACTGAAGATTATCGACGTCTTCATCTGCAAGCTGCGCAAGAAACTCGCCAATGCCGCCGGTGGCGCCAACTATATCGAGACGGTCTGGGGCCGCGGCTATGTGCTGCGCGAGCCCGACGGCAACGATTACCTGGAAACCGCCTGATCCCAGCGGCAGGCGCCATCTTCCACATATCGACAGACTTAGACCTACGCGCAGACCCGCCTCACCGGCGGGTTTTTGCTTTCGTGGCGAGGACTTGGGTCTCGCTCCAGAGCGCCCTCGCCTGTTCGGTTGTCGCGAATGCAAAAAGCCGCGGCAGACCGCGGCTGTCATGCTCGGCGATGCACTATGCCAGTGCGTCAGGCGGCCATCGATTGACTGGCGAAGACGCTCGTCAGGATCTTGCGGTCGAAGGGCTTCAGCAGGAAATCGTCCGCCCCGGCCCGCTTGCCGGCCATCATCTTCCTGAGATCCGCCTCGACGACGCAATAATAGATGCGCACCGACGCGGCCTCGGGCAGCCGGCGGATATTGGCGATGAGTTCGAGGGCGCCGTCGAGCCCGGAGTCGACGATGAGGATGTTCGGCAGCTCGGCTTCGCAGCGGACAAGCGCCTCGAGGCTGCTCGGCGCTTCGGACACCAAGAAACCCATTCCCGACAGGATGCGCTTCCCGACCTTCCTCACAACATCCGAGCCATCGGCAATCATCAAGCGCCGCATGTCCAACTCCTTCACGCCTCATCGGACGCGAAGAGGCGTCCATGAACCAGGCTAAATAGATTTGGCAAAGAAACCGTTACCGGCACAGCTGGCCGACGATTTTCATTTCTCGCCCGCCAATAATCCGTCGAGGGAAAATTTACGCGGCCCCCGGCATCTAAAAAAGCGAAAGGTCTCCACCGCGTCGACGGATGGAGACCTCTTTTCATGCCACCGGGTGATTGACCGTGCCTGGATCAGGCTCCGGTTCGTGCGGTGAAGACGATCGCCTCGCCGGTCGAGGCAACGTCGATGGCCATGCCGGCCTCCTCGGCGAGCAGCACCGTGTAATAGGGCTGGATGGAATGGGCGTCGACCGCTTCCTCCGGGGTGCCGGAAAGGAGCTCAACCAGCTTCGGCGGGACGCGCATCATCCGCCCCTTGGCGACAAGGGTAAAGATCGCGTCGTACTCCGGGTTCTCCAGGGTGATGTCGATCGAGCCGCCGCGAGGGATCGCACCGTAAGCGATGAGGAACAGGTTCAGCAGCAGCTTGACCCGGTTCTTGGCGATGATCGCCCGCGGCCCGCTCCAGTTGACCTCCGTCTTCTTTTCCGCCGCGGCGAAGTCCTTGGCGGCCTTCTCCGCTTCGCCGGTGTCGATCGAGGCGCCGACCGAGCCGGAGGCGCCGAAGGCAAGCCGCGCGAACTTCAGCCGCACCGAGGCATTGAGCGCGCTGGTGCGGATCAGGTCCATCGCATCGGCGTCGGCGCCGCCCTCGTCCAAGAGTTCGAGGCCGTTGTTGATGGCCCCGACCGGCGAGATGATGTCGTGACAAACCCGACTGCAGAGCAGCGCCGCCAGATCGTGTCCCGTCAACGTCAGGTTCGGATTCTTTGCCATCATTCTTTCCTGTTCCGTTCCATCGAATAACAACGCGGGGCGCGATGCCACGTCCGACAACGCTTTTCGCCCGTGCCCGGCATATCCATGCAACCCGCGCCGATCAATAGGCCATAATGACATCACATTTGGTAAACCGATTGTTAAGAGGATCGGTTCAAATTGTCAGGGCACCCCCGGATTTCGAGTGGAACCACGGAAAGCGGATCGGGTGCACGCGTTCGAGACCCGCGCTGGCCCGCGCAAACGATGCATGAGCTGGTCATGACGGCCGGCCGCGAGCCGCATTCGCGCCTGACGGAGGAAACGATGCAGCCGATCATGAAGGCAACCGCAATGGCCGTCCGCGCCATTCTGACCACGATGCTGCTCATAGGCAGCGCCGTGATGTCCGCCGCGCATGCCCAATCTCCGAATGGAAGCCAGTACACGATGCAGGAGATCGTCGACGCCGGCCACGGCTTCTTCGGCGAGACCTCGGGCGGCCTTGCGAAAGTCGTGGAGCGCGCCTTCGAGCGCTACGGCCTGCCGAACGGCTATATCCTCGGCCAGGAAGGCTCCGGTGCCTTCATCGCCGGCCTCACCTATGGCGAGGGCGAGCTCCACACAAAGAATGTCGGCCAGCACAGTGTCTTCTGGCAGGGCCCGTCCCTTGGGCTCGATTGGGGCGGCCAAGGCAGCCGGGCGATGATGCTCGTCTATAATCTGCCGAGCGTCCCGGCCCTTTACAAGCGCTTCGGCGGCGTCTCCGGCTCTGCCTATGTCGTCGCCGGCGTCGGCATGACGGTGCTGACTGACGAGCACGTCGTCGTCGTGCCGATCCGCACCGGCATCGGCGCAAGGCTCGGCCTCAATGTCGGCTATCTCAAGCTGACGCAGCAGCCGACCTGGAACCCCTTCTGACACCAAAAGGCCGCATGCGAACCTCTGGAATCAGCGAAGGGCGTCCAATCCTGCAGTAATTGTTGCAGCTTTCGAGCTGTCGTGTTTACTGCAGGAGAAGGAAACAACCGCCACCGCATGGATCATCGGATCCGGTCCAGACTGAAACGGCCAGCACGTGATTGAATATGCGCTCCTCTTTGCCCTGGGCTTCTTGACGGCGGCCATCATCGGCCTTCTTGTCGCGCCGGCCATTCAAAGGCGCATCGTCCGCTTCGCCGAGGATCGCCTGAAAGCGACGATGCCGCTGAGCCCCCAGGAGGTTCGCGCCCAAAGGGACGCCGCGCGCGCCACCTATGCCGTTGAGAACGCAAAGATGTCGCAGACGCTCCGCCGCGAACGCGACAAAGGCGTGGCGCTGATGCTGGAAAACGAAAGGGCGCTCAACGAGGCGCGGCGCCTGGCCGGCGAAAACACCGATCTCCACAGGCAGCTTGCCGACATGAATGTCGAGGCCGCCGACATGCGCTCGACCGTCCGCCAGCTCGAGCTGCGGATCGCCGAACTCAGGGCGTCATACGATAACCTGCAACGTGACACCGGCGCCAAGAACGAGACAATCCGCGCCTTGAACAGCCAGATCGACAAACAGGCGGCCGAGCTCGACAATCTGCGCATCGACCTTGCCGCGCGCGAAACGCAGATCGAACATTTGAAGGGCCGGGCCGCGGGGCTGCGCGACGAGCGCGAGGCGCTGCGTGCCGATCTCAAGTCTGAAAACGCCCGGGCTCGCGAAATGGAGCTGCGGCTGGGACGCGAAGAGAACCGCATACGGCAGCTCGAAACCAAGCTCGCCCGCGAAACGGCCGCCAATGCCGATCGCGAGAGCGCGCTTGAGCGGCGGGCGGAAGAAATTGAGCGGCTGAAAACTCGGGTGAAGGCCGCCAACCAGGAAATTCGCGAAGCGGCGAGAGCGGCGGGCGCCAAGCTGTCGAAGCGAGCGGAACAGCACGAGATCGCGACAATGGGTGCTGAGGGCGAAGCGGATGGAGCCTCGCCGGCCCCCGACGTGACCAGCCTCTCGGACGATCTGCGCAACCGCGCGACGGCGCTCACGGAGCGTCTTGTCAATTCGAAATCCCCCACCCATGATGAGGCGCTGCGCGAGGAGGTGGCGGAGATTGCCGCCGGCATGGTGGCGCTCACGGCAATGCGGGAAGGCTCGTCCTCGCCGATCCACGCGCTTCTCGCCCGTGAGGAGACGGGAAGCACGGGGACCCGCAAGAGCCTGGCGAGACGAGCCAAGGAAATGCTGCCGCCCGAATGACGGCGAACGAGCCCGCTTCAGATGCGACCGTTGGCGCCGGCGACCTGATGCAGCGCGATGCCGGCGGCCATCGCCACGTTTAGGCTGTCGAGGCCCGGACGTTGGCGGATTCGCGCGGTGCGGACCGCAGAAAGGATCGCCTGCGGCAGCCCCTCGCCTTCCGTGCCCACCAGCAATGTGGTGCGCGGTGCCGGCGGAATTGCGGTGATGTCGATCTCGCCCCGCGGCGAAAGTCCCCATATCGCGAAGCCTGCCCCCTGAAGCCCTTCGATCAGTTCGGCAGCGGTTCCCTCGCGCGCGAAAGGCAGCGTCAACACCGATCCGACGGAGACCCGGATCGACTTGCGGTACATCGGATCGCAGCTTGAGGCGTCCATCAGCACCGCGTCGACGCCGAAGGCGGCTGCATTGCGAAAGAGCGACCCCATATTGTCGTGGTTCGATATGCCACAAGCAGCAAGTACCAGGCTCGCGGCAGGAAGGGCGGCGATGAGGGCATCGCGGCCGGGCATCGCATCGGATCGCCCGAGCGCCAGAACGCCGCGATGCATATTGAAGCCGGCGATTGCGTCGAACACTCGGGCATCGGCCACGAAGACCGGCACATCGGCGGGGAATTGCGCCAGCAGCTCTGCGAGGCCGGCGATCCGATTTTCGAGCAGCAGGATTGCCTCGGCGGTGATGCCGCGCCCTGAGCGGTGCGCGGCCGCCAGCATGCGCAGGACGACCGTCCCTTCGGCGATGAAGCCGCTCTGCCGACCGGTCAGATCCCGCTCCTTGATCGACATGAACGCAGCGATGCGGGGGTCCGTCGGGTCCTCGATGCGGATCGGCGCTACGGCAGCCATCGCGTCACTGCGTCCTGACGGTGACATCCGCGACGATGCGCCCTGCTCTGATGTCGAAGACAATCGCCCGTGGTTCGGCGCCCGGCAGGCTGCCATAGAACAGCAGTTGCGAACCGGAAAGCGCCACATCAGTCACGGAGAAGTCGGCCGGCAGCGCCGCAATCGCGGTCAGCGGTGCTTCGCCAGGCACGCTGACTGCCGGCAACGCCGCCTCCGCAGCGCCGTCGCTGCGCGTCAGCTTGTAGACAATCGCCCCGAGGACGGCCATAAGCATGATCAGCATCACGCCGGCCGAAACGAGCTGCAGGCGCACCATCTTGCGGCGGACATTCTCCATCGCCGGGTCAAGTGGCTTGTCTTCCTGTTCATCGGTCTCGATCGCAGTCATGGCTGGCTTTCTATCGGAATTGAAACGGAATGAACGATCCCTTTAAACAAGCAACCGGCAATAGGAAAGTCCTGAGGGCCGACGAGAATGCCGCCGGGCGGCTGGACGCCTTTCTGACGGAGGCGCTCTCGGGCGAATTTTCGCGCAACCGCATCAAGGCCCTGATCGAGCAGGGAGCCGTTTCGATCAATGGAGCGACAGTGCTCGAGCCGAAGAAAAAGGTTCACCCGGGCGACAGCTTCGAGATTGTCTTGCCCGCCCCCGAGGACCCCGAGCCGAAGGGCGAGGATATCCCGCTCGACGTTCTTTACGAGGATGATGATCTGATCGTGCTGGTGAAACCGGCCGGTCTCGTCGTCCACCCGGGTGCCGGCAACTGGACGGGAACGCTCGTCAACGCCCTCATTCACCATTGCGGCGACAGTCTTTCCGGCATCGGTGGCGTCAGGCGACCCGGCATCGTCCACCGGCTGGACAAGGAAACGAGCGGCGTCATGGTCGTAGCGAAGAACGATACCGCCCATCGGCACCTCTCCGATCAGTTTGCCGATCACGGCCGGACCGGACCCTTGGAACGCGCCTACCAGGCAGTCGTCTGGGGGCGTCCCTGGCAGTTGAAAGGTACGATCAATGCGGCGCTCGGTCGGGCCGGCGACCGGACGAAACGAGCCGTCAAGCGCGAGGAAAGCGATGACGCGCGCGAGGCGATCACCCATTACGAGGTGGTCGAACGCTACCACGAGAAGCCGGACGGCACCTGCCTCGCTTCCACCGTCGAATGCCACCTGGAGACCGGCCGGACGCACCAGATCCGCGTCCATATGGCCCATATCGGCCATCCGCTGATCGGCGATCCCGACTATGGCGCCGCTTTCCGGACCAAGGCGAATCTACTGCCGGAAGCCGCCAAGAGCGTGGTCAACCGCTTCTCCCGGCAGGCGCTGCATGCCTTCATGCTGCAGTTCGAGCATCCGTCCAGCGGTGACACGATGCATTTCGAAGCACCCATGCCCGTGGACATACAGGAACTGGTCGCCGCGCTTCGCTCCGAAGCGTGACAGGGTCTTGAAATTGTTGCGAAGAATTCCGATCTTAAGGGCGCTTCAATAGGAATCCTCCTTTCCTCCGGTCTCACGATAGCGTGAAACCGGACTCCTTGAATCATGCTTTCGCCGTACTTATCTTCTAGCCTCGTGGGGTCTAGACGAAGACCCACGCCCGGCCTGCCGTCCCGGAGGCCGGAGATGCACAAAGGGGGTGCTTCATGGCCCGCAACACGTTGCCGTCCATTGCCGCTGGAGAGGGCGGTCTCAACCGTTACCTCGACGAAATCCGCAAATTTCCGATGCTCGAGCCGCAGGAAGAGTACATGCTCGCCAAGCGGTATCAGGAGCATGACGACCGCAGCGCCGCTCACAAGCTGGTGACGAGCCATCTGCGCCTCGTTGCCAAGATCGCCATGGGTTACCGCGGCTACGGCCTGCCGATCGGCGAAGTCATGTCGGAAGGCAATGTCGGCCTGATGCAGGCTGTCAAGAAATTCGAGCCCGATCGCGGCTTCCGCCTGGCGACCTATGCGATGTGGTGGATCAAGGCGGCCATTCAGGAGTACATCCTGCGCTCGTGGTCGCTGGTGAAAATGGGCACGACCGCCAACCAGAAGCGCCTGTTCTTCAATCTTCGGCGGCTCAAGGGCCGAATCCAGGCTCTCGACGAAGGCGACCTCAAGCCGGAGCAGGTGAAGGAAATCGCCACTACCCTCAAGGTCAGCGAGGACGAGGTCGTTTCCATGAATCGGCGCCTGTCCGGCGACGCGTCACTCAACGCGCCGATCAAGGCCAGCGAAGGCGACTCCGGACAGTGGCAGGATTGGCTCGTCGACGAGCACGACAATCAGGAGGAAATCCTGATCGAGCAGGACGAGCTCGACAGCCGCCGCGCGCTGCTCGCCAGCGCCATGAAGGTCTTGAACGATCGCGAGCGCCGTATTTTCGAGGCGCGCCGGCTGACCGAAGAACCGGTGACGCTCGAAGATCTCTCGACCGAGTTCGACATCAGCCGCGAGCGTGTCCGCCAGATCGAGGTCCGCGCCTTCGAGAAGGTGCAGGAAGCGGTCCGCAAGGCGGCTCTCGAGCGCGCCAACGCCCCACGGGTTGTCGAGGGCGCCTGATCGGCTTCTCCCCGTCAAGAACGACCAAAAGCCCCGGCTGGACGCCTCCAGCCGGGGCTTTTGTTTCGTCTCCATATCCCTGCTCTACTGGCCGCTCGCCGCCGCCGCGCTGCCGAGTGAACTCCAGGCCTGCATGGCCTTGTTGAATGCCTCGATGCCGCTTGCCCCTTTCTCGAGGGTGAGCAGGGCGCGCCGTCCGTTGCGATAGGTGATCGGGATGTCGATCCAGCTGCGGCTGCGCAGCAGCTCGGTGTTGTTGCCGACGGCTTCCGCGAAGTCGTTGAGCGCGATCATATGAAAGTCGTCGGTGATCTTCGCCGGTACGGCGATGAGCGGGTCGCCGCGATCCTGCTCCGTGCGCTTCATCGAAACACGCTGGACGCCCTCGATGCTGCCGCCCTCGAAGTTTTCGGGCAGCGAGAAGACGAATTCGATCACATGACTTGCCGGCAGTGAGGGATCGACATTGCGCTTGATCGTCATCAGCGCCGTCAACGCACGGTCGGGCACGGTGATCTGGGCCTGGATCGCCGGCTCGGGCTTGGCGTCGCCACCGGGCGATTCCTCCTTGATGGACCAGGCGACGGCGCCGGGGACGGCCGTGGGCGAGGATTGGCCAAGCCGCTCCTCATAGAGGAACATCTTCTCGCCGTCGGCGATGGATACCTCGGTTTGCGGCGCTCCGCCGTCCTGGTTGGGTGCAGCCGAAGGGGTCTGAGCGGCCGCCTGCTGGCCTCCCGTCGAGGTGCTCGGCGGTTGCCCGGCCTCCGTCTGAGGGGCGACCGACTTGCCCTCCTGCGATATTTCGGTTTCGTTCGCGCCCGAAGGACCCTCGTCGCGTTCGGATCCATCGGCAAGCAGACGCTGCGTAAACTTGCTCGATTTGTCCTCCGGCAGCGCCGTACCCTCCTGCGTTCCGGACTGTTCGCCCGGCTGCACGGCGGGCTCGCCCTCGCCGGTTGGCGGCGTTTGAGTCTCGGGGCCGGCGGGGATGATTTTCGCGAGCATGGCAGAGAGCCAGGCATTGCCCGCTTCCCTGTTTACCCAATAGGCAAAGCCGCCACCGCCGAGGAGAAGCAGAATCACCGCGCCAATTGCCAGGCTCTTTATACCGAATCGGGACGGCTTGGGGGAAACGCGGTAGGAGGCAGGGCGCGGGGACGCCGCCACCGGCGCCACATCGCTGCCGTCCTCCTCCTTGGCGGCCGCGGCCGCGCCGTTCGCCTTCCGGCCGGCCTCCTCGAGGCCGAGCAGGTCGTCGATATGATCCCACACCGTGCCCGCGCGGTCCTCTTCGTTCGAAGCGGCTGGCGCCTTCTCTACGGGCCAGGCCCATTCCGAGACGTCCGGTTCGGCCGGCTTGTCCTTCTTGGCCTCGGTTGGCGCGGCGAAGGGATCGCTGTCGTCGAAGGACCAGGCCTGCGCCGTCTCCGCCTCGCCGGCCCGGTGGGCGGGTTGGCTTGTCTCTGGCTCGACCGGATGCATGCCGAGCCGCTCCGGCTCGGCTGCTTCGTCGCGGGGCACCTCTGGCGCCGGCGGCTCCCCGCTAGGCCCTGCAACAGGCGGTGCATCTTCCCACTCCGGCAGCGCCCATTCGGAGGAATCCTGTTTCGCCGGCGCTGCCTCAGTCGGCGGAGCTTCTTCGCTCACCTGTTCTTGCGGTGCCCCGGGTTCTTCTGGGCTCACCGGTTCCACGGGTTCCGGCTCGGCCCTGGGCTCGCCGCGATCAAATTTCTCGGCCTCGGCCTCTGGCGCGCTCGCCTCTCCGGCGGGCGCCTGCTGCCAGGTTTCGACTTCCTCGGCGGCCGGCTGCTCCTCTGCCGGCGCGCCCCACTGCGGCTCGGTCGGGACGGCCTCCGGCTCTTCGCTTACCGCGGGCGGCTCCTGATATTGCTCGGCCGAGGCGGCCTCGTGGGCAGGCTCGGCTTCCCGGTGATCCGGCGCCTCATGCTCGGCGACCGAAGAGACGTCGTCGGCCGGAGCCGGTTCTTCGAAGAGTTGCTGGGCTTCCGGCGCCGCTTCCTCGATGTGTTCCCCGGCTGCGACCTGCTCAGGCTCGGCTGCGACCTGCTCAGGCTCGGCTGCGACCTGCTCAGGCCCGGCTGCGGCCTGCTCAGGCTCGGCCGGCACCGGTACCGGCTTCGGCTCTGCCGAAACTGGAACGGCAGGCTCCTCTTCGGCGGGCGCTTCGACGGCATCCGGCTCGAGCACGTCGGTCTTCTCGAGCGCTTCGGTCTCTTCGACTGCCGGCAAAGCCTCTGCGTGCTCGCTTTCGACCTCGGAAATTGCCAGTTCCAGCTTGTTCAGCTGCCGGTTGATCATGTCGTCCGATGGCCGCGGGGTCATGTTCTCGAGTTGGCGGCGCACCGCACTGCGTGCCTTCTCGTAGACCCTGCCCCGCATTTCGGGTGTGTTTTCCGACAGGCCGTCAACGGTCCTGCGAATAACTGCAACAAAATCCGCCATCAGATGCTTTCTCAAATCCTAGTCATGCAGCCGCAATGCGGCGCGGCTTCCTTGCGCCGACACTAGTCCTCAAAAGGGTCGGTCACAAGTATTGTGTCGTCGCGCTCCGGGCTCGTCGAAAGAAGCGCGACCGGCGCGCCGATCAGTTCCTCGACCTGGCGAACGTACTTGATCGCCTGTGCCGGAAGTTCAGCCCAGCTGCGGGCTCCGACTGTCGATTCCTTCCAGCCTTCAAGTGTAATGTAGACTGGCTTTACCGAAGCTTGCTGTGCCTGACTTGCGGGAAGATGATCGATCTGCTGTCCATCCAGAGTATAGCCGACGCAGATCTTCAGCTCCTCGAGGCCATCGAGCACGTCGAGCTTGGTCAGCGCGATGCCGGTGATGCCGTTGGCGGCGACCGACTGGCGCACCAGGGCGGCATCGAACCAGCCGCAACGGCGCTTGCGACCCGTGACCGTTCCGAATTCGTGACCGCGCTCGCCGAGGAACTGGCCGACCTTGTCATTGAGTTCGGTCGGAAACGGCCCTTCGCCGACGCGGGTCGTATAGGCCTTGGTGATCCCGAGAATATAGCCGAGCGAGCCCGGTCCCATGCCGGAACCGGCGGCCGCTTGCCCGGCAACCGTGTTCGACGAGGTGACGAAGGGATAGGTGCCGTGGTCGATGTCGAGAAGCGTGCCCTGCGCGCCCTCGAACAGGATGCGCGCGCCCTTGCGGCGCTCCTTGTCGAGCAGCAGCCAGACCGTGTCCATGAACGGCAGCACGCGTGCGGCGACGGAGGAGAGTTCGTCCATGATCGCCTGGTGGCTGATTTCCGCCTCGCCCAGACCGCGGCGCAGCGCGTTATGGTGCGTCAGCAGCCGGTCGACCTTGGCCGGCAGCGTGTCAAGGTCGCCGAGATCCATGACGCGGATGGCGCGGCGGCCGACCTTGTCCTCATAGGCCGGGCCGATGCCGCGGCGCGTCGTGCCGATCTTTGTGCCGCTGTTCGAGGCGGCGTCCTCGCGGAAACCGTCGAGCTCGCGATGCAGCGACAGGATGAGCGTGGCATTGTCGGCAATGCGCAGGTTGTCGGGCGTGATCTTGACGCCCTGATTGCCGAGCTTGTCGATTTCCGCGATGAGCGCATGCGGATCGATGACGACGCCATTGCCGATGACGGCAAGCTTGCCGGGGCGCACGACGCCGGAGGGAAGCAGCGACAGCTTGTAGCTGACACCGTCGATCACCAGGGTATGGCCGGCATTGTGGCCACCCTGGAAGCGTACGACGATATCGGCGCGCTCCGAGAGCCAATCCACGATCTTGCCTTTGCCTTCGTCACCCCATTGGGATCCGACCACCACGACGTTCGTCATAATTCTCTTCCTGTTCACGCGCGCACGAGGATGTTGCGCTGTTCTCAAACCCGCGCATCTATACTGTGTTGTCTTTCGGAAAGCGACCCCGTTATGCCCGAGGACGGGCCCTTTTTGCATGACAAGCTATGGCGTTAGCGCCTATACCTGGACACTCTCCCGCCGGTTCGGCAATCCATCCTACCTTCCCAATGCGGATCGCAGCACCGTGAATTCCAGAGCCTATTTCTATCTCGCCATCACCGCGCTTTTCTGGGGCGGTAATTCGGTTGCCGGCAAGATGGCCGTCGGGCACGTCAGCCCGATGATGTTGACGACGCTGCGCTGGCTGGTCGCCGTCATCGTCATTCTTGCTCTGATGACGCCGCAGATCCGCCGCGACTGGGACAAGATCCGCCACCACTGGCTGCAGTTGATTGCCTATGGCGCCGTCGGCTTCACGATGTTCAATGCCTTCCTCTATTCGGCGGTGAAATATACGAGCGCTATCAACGCCGTTATCCTGCAGGCCGGCATTCCAATGCTGATCTTTCTGTTCAATTTCGCCTTCTTCCGGACGAAGGCTTCGATCGCGCAGATCGTCGGCTTCACCGTGACTCTGATCGGCGTGCTCATCACCGCCGCCCACGGCGACCTCACCAGCCTGATGCGGCTGCAGTTCAATTTCGGCGACGGGCTGATGATTCTCGCCTGCATCGTTTATGCGGTCTATACGGTCACCTTGCGCTGGAAGCCGACGATGCATTGGCAGAGCTTCATCGCCGCGCCGGCTTTCGGGGCGCTCCTGAGCTCTATCCCGTTGCTCATCTGGGAAGCCTGGAAAGACAGCGCGATCGTGCCGGACGCCACCGGCTGGGCGATCGTTCTCTATGCCGCGATTTTTCCGTCGTTGATGTCTCAGGTTCTCTATGTGCGTGGTGTCGAAATGATCGGCGCCAATCGCGCCGGCCTGTTCATCAATGCGATCCCGGTCTACGGAACTTTGCTCTCCGTCCTGCTCGTCGGCGAGACGTTCCACCCTTTCCACCTGGTGGCATTGCTGCTCGTCCTCGGCGGCATCGCGATCGCCGAAAGGGGGCGCCCTAAGCTGCCGCACTGACAGCACACGATATCGCGGAAACAGCGTTAGCGCTCAAAGAGAAACGCGCCGGAGTGGGCCGGCGCGTTCGCGTTTCATTTCAGACTGACAGCAACGTGCCCCTTAATCGACGTTGAACACCAGCGGCTTCGCTTGGCGTACCGCCGGGTGCGCACGCAGCTTGTCGAGCACGGTCTCGGAAACCGGGCCATCCACATAGAGCAGCGCGATCGCGTCGCCGCCCTGCTTTTCGCGGCCGAGCTGGAAGTTGGCGATGTTGACGCCGGCGTCACCGAGCGTCGTGCCAATGAACCCGATCATGCCGGGAACGTCGGTGTTGGTGAGGTAGACCATGTGGCTGCCGACATCCGCGTCGAGGTTGATGCCCTTGATCTGGATGAAGCGCGGCTTGCCGTCGGAGAAGACCGTACCGGCGACAGAGCGGGTCTGGTTCGCGGTCTTCACCGTCAGCTTGATGTAGCCGTCGAAGACCCCCGTCTTGTCGCGCTTGACCTCGGAGAGGATGATGCCCTTTTCCTTGATCATGATCGGCGCCGAAACCATGTTGACGTCGGCCACCTGCGGGCGGATCAGGCCGGCGAGCACGGCGCTTGTCAGCGCCTTGGTATTCATCGCCGCGGTCGAGCCGTCGTAGAGGATCTCGATCTCCTTGATGGCGCTCTCCGTCGCCTGCCCGACAAAGGCACCGAGAACGTCGGCAAGCCGGATGAATGGCTTCAGGATCGGCGCCTCCTCGGCGGTGATCGACGGCATGTTGATGGCGTTGCTGACGGCGCCCTTGACGAGGTAGTCCGCCATCTGCTCGGCAACCTGCAGCGCCACGTTCTCCTGCGCCTCGGTTGTCGAGGCGCCGAGATGCGGCGTGCAGACGACATTGGGCAGGCCGAAAAGCGGGCTCTCGGTGGCCGGTTCCACCTCGAAGACGTCGAAGCCCGCACCGGCGACGTGGCCGGACTTCAGCGCATCGGCGAGCGCCTTTTCATCAACAAGGCCGCCGCGGGCGCAGTTGATGATGCGCACACCCGGCTTGGTCTTGGCGATCGCGTCTGCGCTCAGGATGCTGCGCGTCTTGTCGGTCAGCGGCACATGCAGGGTGATGAAGTCTGCTTGCGCGAGCAGTTCGTCCAACTCGACCTTGACGACGCCCATTTCCTCCGCCCGCTCCTTCGACAGGAACGGATCAAAGGCGACGACGTGCATCTTGAGGCCGATCGCACGGGCGCAGACGATCGAGCCGATATTGCCCGCACCGATAACGCCGAGCACCTTGCCGGTGATCTCGACACCCATGAACTTCGACTTTTCCCACTTGCCGGCCTGCGTGGAATTGTCGGCGGCGGGAAGCTGACGGGCCACCGCAAACATCAGCGCGATCGCATGCTCGGCCGTAGTGATCGAGTTGCCGAACGGCGTGTTCATGACGATGATGCCGCGGCGCGAGGCAGCCGGGATGTCGACATTGTCGACACCGATGCCGGCGCGGCCGACGACCTTGAGATTGGTGGCTTCGGCGATCAGCTTTTCCGTCACCTTGGTGGCGGAACGGATGGCGAGACCGTCGTAATTGCCGATGATCTCGGCGAGCTTTTCCTTGTCCTTGCCGAGCTTCGGCTGGAAATCGACTTCGACGCCGCGGTCGCGGAAGATCTGGACGGCGGTTTCCGACAGTTCGTCGGATACGAGAACGCGAGGTGCCATGAAGGCCTCCTTGGAACAGGGTCTAAACGGAATTGGGAGGGGCTTCGCCCTCAAGCAGAGCGAAGCAGTCGCATCGGATCAGGCGGCTGCCTGCGAAAGCGTCGCCTTCTGGGTCTCGAATGCCCAGTTCAGCCACGGCATCAGCGCTTCCATGTCGGCTGTCTCGATCGTCGCGCCGGCCCAGATACGAAGGCCGGAGGGCGCATCACGATAATGACCGACGTCAAAGGCGACGCCTTCCCTTTCGAGCAGAGCGACGACGCCCTTCGCGAACGCGGCCTGGCCGTCGGCATCGAGAGCCGACACGTCCTTGTCGACGATCTTGAGGCAGACCGAGGTGTTGGAGCGGGTCTCTGTCTTGATCGCTAGGTTGGCAATCCACGCATTTTCGTCGACGAACCGATGGATTGCGTCGGCGTTGGCCTCTGCCCGCGCGATCAGCCCCTTAAGGCCGCCGACCGACTTCGCCCAAAGCAGCGCGTCGATATAGTCTTCGACGCAGAGCATCGATGGCGTGTTGATCGTCTCGCCGGAAAAGATGCCTTCGATCAGCTTGCCGCCGCTGGTCAGGCGGAAGATCTTCGGCAACGGCCACGCCGGTGCATGGGTCAGCAGCCGTTCGACTGCGCGCGGCGAAAGAATGAGGACGCCATGCGCACCCTCGCCGCCCAGAACCTTCTGCCAGGAGAAGGTAACGACGTCGAGCTTGGTGAAATCGAGTTCCTGGGCGAAAGCGGCCGAGGTCGCGTCGCAGATCGTCAGCCCCTGGCGGTCCGCCGGGATGAAGTCGGCGTTCGGAACGCGTACGCCCGAGGTCGTGCCGTTCCAGGTGAAGACGACGTCGCGGTCGAAATCGACCTTGGAGAGATCCGGTAGTTCGCCATAGCCGGCTTCGAGGCGGCGGACATCGGTAAGCTTCAGCTGCTTGACCACGTCGGTCACCCAGCCGGCGCCAAAGCTCTCCCAGGCCAGCATGTCGACGCCACGCGCGCCGAGCAGCGACCACAGCGCCATCTCGACGGCGCCGGTGTCGGAAGCGGGCACGATACCGATACGGTAGTCGGCCGGCACTTCGAGAACTTCGCGGGTAAGGTCAATGGCTTGCTTGAGCTTCGTCTTGCCGAGCTTGGCGCGGTGCGAACGACCAAGCGCTGCATCGGAGAGAGCCTCGAGCGTCCAGCCGGGACGCTTGGCGCAAGGACCAGAAGAAAAATGGGTATTTGCCGGGCGCACGGCCGGCTTGGCAAGCTTCGTCACATGCTATCCTCTCAGATAGAAGCCCCTCGTTGGGGAGGGGTGTCCCGCCGTCGGAAATATTGTGGAGCGGAGAGGATGTCAAGCGACTTGCGTCGCGTTTGAAAAGATTTTTGGCGTTTCGAGAAGATCCCGCAGGGCGATCGAAACCCGGCAAGCCGCTCACCAAAGGGCGAACCGCAAGCCGGCGCGGATTTCGTGACGGGAGAGGCCATCATCATAGCCCTTGCTGCCATTTGCACCGGCAAGGGCCTCCGCGCCAAAGCTGAACATGCCGCCGTCGGCGATGCGGGAATAGCGATAGCCGATCTCGAACTTCAACCGGTCGGTAACATCGTAGGAGACGCCCGCCATCACAGCATAGGTGAACCGCCAGCTGTCACGGCCCCCATAGGAGGTTCCGCCTGCCGCCCCGGAACAGGCGCTGCCACCCGCGACACAAGTCGAGCTTTCGCGAACGGTCTTCCAATCGATATGGGTGGCGCCGATGCCGGCGCCGACATAAGGCGTGAATCCGGCGAGGGTGGCCAGATCGACATAGCCGTTCGCCATCAGCCCGAGAGCGGAAAAATTGGCGCTGTGGGAGAGAGCGCAGGAGGTGCCGGCCCCCTCGCCCGCGCAGGGATTTGCCGAGAGTGACGAGCCGTCGAAACGACCCTCGAAATATTCGGCTGTCAGATCGGCGCGGAAGACGTCGCTGAACCGATAACCGACACCAATCGTGCCGGAGAGCGGCTTGTCGAAGCGGGCGCTGTCGAACGGTACATTGCTGTAGCCGCCCGTGCCGCCGTCAAAGTTGCGGTAGAAGGGATCGCCTTCGTCGAGCCAGCCTGAATAACCGATGTCGCCGCGCAGATAGACGCGACCGCCCTTATCAGCCTCGGTGGAGATCTTGATCTCCGGTGCGTCGAGCAGATCCTCGTCCGCGGCCCGTGCCGCGGCGGGGGCCATTAGGCCAATGCCCAAGACGATGCCGCAAATCCCGTTCCGCCAGTTCATGTCCCGTCCGCCCGCCAATCGTCAGAATGAGCCGTGACAGCTCGCCTACTGGCGTTAACTATTGGCAGACACAAGTTAACCGGCGGTTAAGCATGTTTGTTAACCGATTGCGCTCCCCTCCATACAGAAAGGGCCGCAGAAATGCGGCCCTTGGGAAATGCGCTTGGTGGAACATTCGTCATTGCAGCGCGTAGCGCATGCCGAGCTTGAAGTCATGCGACGTGATGTCCTTGAAATGCATCGGCGCATTGACGGTAGCACCGTCATAGGTGCGGATGTTGCCGGTCTTCGCGTCGCCGAGGTCGACATAGCTGTAGCCGAAATCGATCGCCAGGCGCTCGGTCGCCTGATAGGCGACGCCGGCATGCAGGGCCCAGGCAAAGTTCCAGGTCGGGTCTTCGTCGGCATAGGCGACGCTCTGAGTCGGTACATTGATGTCGCGGAAGCCCGAGATCGTGTTGCGCGATGCGCCGATACCGGCGCCGACATAGGGCTTGACGCCATACCAATCGCCAATGTCGACATAGGCGTTGGCCATCAACAGCCATTCCGACTTGGCGCCGTCATAGTCGTTGGTGCCGTCCCACACGCCGTCGCCGTCGCCGTCATAGCGGTCGAGGGCGGTGAAATCCGCCTTGCCACGATATTCGACGATACCGTCGAGGCGCAGCCACTCGTTGAATTGATAGCCGATACCGACGCCGGCGAGCGGCGCGCTGTCGAAATCACCATCGTCCAGAAATTCATGAACGGCGACCGCGTCGAACAACTCGTGGTCCATGCTGCCGAGGCGCTGGTTACTCATGCCGAGATGACCACGCAGGTACAAGCCGCCAGGCACGACGGCAGCCGGAACCACCGGATCTTCGACGTAAAGGTCGGCCGCCAGCGCAGGCGTGCCGCCCAGCCATGCGGCCACAACCACAATCAGGGACTTCTTCATAACATGCTCCGCGAACATTATTTTCTGCCGGTATTCACCAGGCAGACACTCAATTCTGTCGCTTTAAAACTCGCATGCCGCGGTTAATATTGGATTAAGTATAGAAATTTACTTCGTTTCTTAAGAATCAGCGGTCTTGGGTACGCCACATAGAGAGAGGCCGGCAGTGATGCCGGCCTCGCTATACGGATTGATTGACCTAAAAGTCTATGCGGCGTTGCGCACGCTGCCGATCACGCTGACCAGTTCGTCGACGATGCGCTCGACCTTGCTGCGGTCGTCGCCTTCCGCCATCACGCGGATCAGCGGCTCGGTACCGGAAGGACGGATCAGAAGCCGGCCGCCCTTGGCGAGCTCTGCTTCGGCATCGGCGATTGCCTGGCGTACCGCCTCGTGTTCCAGCGGCTTGCCGGTCGACACGCGGACATTCTTCAGTATCTGCGGCACCGGCTCGAAGCGCTGACATACCTCGCTAACCGCCCTTCCCTGCCGTTTGACGACGGCGAGAATCTGCAGCGCCGCGACGAGGCCATCGCCCGTCGTTCCGAAATCAGAAAGGACGATGTGGCCGGACTGCTCGCCACCGACATTCAGGCCGTCCTGCCGCATCTGCTCGACCACATAGCGGTCTCCGACCTTGGTGCGGTGGAGCTTGAGCCGGCGCGCCTGGAGGTAGCGCTCGAGCCCGAGGTTCGACATCACGGTGGCGGCGATACCGCCGCCCTGCAGCATGCCGTCGGCCGCCCAGCTGTCAGCGATCACCGCCATCAACTGATCGCCATCGATCACCGTGCCCTTTTCGTCGACGATCAACACCCGGTCGGCGTCGCCGTCGAGCGCGATACCGATGTCCGCCCTCACCTCGTGCACCTTTTTCTGCAAAGCCTCGGGGTGGGTCGATCCGCATTCGAGGTTGATGTTGACGCCGTTCGGCTCGGTGCCGATCGACACGACTTCGGCGCCGAGTTCCCAAAGCGCTAAGGGAGCGACCTTGTAGGCGGCACCGTTCGCGCAATCGATGGCGATCCTCAGGCCCTTCAGGGTGACGTCGCGCGGGAGTGTGCGCTTCGCCTGCTCGATATAGCGGTAGATGTCGCCGTCGACGCGCTTGGCACGACCGATATCCTCCGGCTTGGCAAGCTGCCCGGACATGTCCTGGTCGATGAGGTCCTCGATCTTTTGTTCAATGTCGTCGGAGAGCTTGTAGCCGTCCGGCCCGAAAAGCTTAATGCCGTTATCGCGGAAAGGATTGTGCGAGGCGGAGATCATCACGCCGATGTCGGCGCGGAGCGACCGCGTCAGCATGGCGACACCCGGTGTCGGGATCGGGCCGAGCAGGAAGACGTCGAGACCGGCCGCGGTGAAGCCGGCAACCATGGCATTTTCGAGCATATAGCCCGAAAGACGCGTGTCCTTGCCGATCACCACGCGGTGACGGTGCGCGCCATTGCGGAAAATGGTTCCGACCGCAACGCCGACACGCATGGCGAGATCCGCCGTCATCGGAAAAATATTGGATTGGCCGCGAATACCGTCGGTGCCAAAATACTTGCGCTTCATAAGAACTCCATCGTCCTGCTTCGGCAGGATCTCTTTTGAGGGCCGTGTCCGGTTGCGTGTTCCACGACTGTTTTTCATGTCCCCGGGACCTCGCCGGCAGGCCTTATCCAAGGCGGGATTGGAAACGCGATCGCGCTTCCGCCCCTCCCTCCAACTTTTTATTGAACGCCCTTCCGATCAAATCGGAAAATCGGGCGGCTTTACGCCATCTTTGGCACAAATGCACAACAAACTGCAGCAACACTATCATCAGAATTCATTACAGCGCGTTACCAAGCGCGCTCCCAACGGTCGCTGACCCGAAGCCGGCAAAAAGCCGCCGCTCCTTTCGGAAGCGGCGGCTCTGATGAACATAGCCTGTTTCCCACCGGCTGCAACTATTGCGGCTGCGGTTCGAACCCGCCTTCAGGTTCCTCACCCTTGTTGCCGACTTCCTTCTTCGTGCCGGCCGATGGCACTGCCGAACCGCGATGCGGCGGCGTGTCGTCGCCAAGGTCGCGGGCGGGCTTCTCGCCGCGGATCAGCGCCTTGATCTCGTCGCCGGTCAACGTCTCGTATTCCAACAGGCCCTCGGCGAGCGCCACGAACTCGTGGTGCTTTTCCGTCAGGATGCTGCGTGCCGCTTCATAGGCGTCGTCGATCAGGCGGCGGATCTCGTTGTCGATCTTCTGCGCGGTGGCTTCGGAAACATTCTTCTGCTGCGCGACCGAATGACCGAGGAAGACTTCCTGCTGGTTCTCGCCATAGGCGACCTGGCCGAGCTGATCGGAAAAGCCCCATTGCGTCACCATCGCCCGCGCCAGCTTCGTCGCCTGCTCGATATCGGACGATGCGCCGGAGGTGATGTTCTCCTTGCCAAAGGTCAGTTCCTCGGCGACACGCCCGCCCATCATGATCCCAAGGCGCGAGATCATCCACTTGTAGCTCATCGAGTAGCGGTCGCCTTCCGGCAATTGCATCACCATGCCAAGCGCGCGACCGCGCGGAATGATGGTCGCCTTGTGCAGCGGATCGGCCGAAGGAACGTTGAGTGCCACGATCGCGTGACCGGCTTCGTGATAGGCGGTCAGCTTCTTTTCGGCCTCGGTCATGGCGGAGGAGCGGCGTTCCGCACCCATCATGATCTTGTCCTTGGCGTCCTCGAACTCCTGCATCGTGACGAGGCGCTTGTTGCGGCGCGCCGCCATCAGCGCCGCCTCGTTGACGAGGTTCATCAGATCGGCGCCAGAGAAGCCCGGCGTGCCGCGCGCCAGAACCTTGAGATCGACATTCGGCGCCAGCGGCACGTTGCGGACATGCACTTTGAGGATGCGCTCGCGGCCGTTGATGTCCGGATTGGGCACGACGACCTGGCGGTCGAAACGGCCCGGGCGCAGGAGCGCCGGATCCAAGACGTCGGGGCGGTTCGTCGCGGCGATCAGGATGATGCCTTCATTCGCCTCGAAGCCGTCCATCTCGACGAGCAACTGGTTCAGCGTCTGCTCGCGCTCGTCATTGCCGCCGCCGAGACCGGCGCCGCGATGACGGCCGACCGCGTCGATTTCGTCGATGAAGATGATGCAGGGCGCATTCTTCTTCGCCTGCTCGAACATGTCGCGGACGCGCGAGGCACCGACACCGACAAACATTTCGACGAAGTCGGAACCCGAGATGGTGAAGAAGGGCACGTTCGCTTCACCCGCAACCGAGCGGGCAAGCAGCGTCTTGCCGGTTCCGGGGGGGCCGACCAGCAGCACGCCGCGTGGGATACGGCCACCGAGCCGCTGGAACTTCTGCGGATCACGCAGAAATTCGACGATTTCCTCGAGGTCCTGCTTGGCCTCGTCGACGCCGGCGACATCGTCGAAGGTCACACGGCCGTGCGCCTCCGTCAAAAGCTTGGCCTTAGACTTGCCGAAGCCCATCGCGCCGCGCGAGCCACCTTGCATCTGGCGCATGAAGAACAGCCAGACGCCGAGGATCAGAAGCATCGGCAACAGGGTACCGATATAGCTCAGGAAGCCCGAAGAACCGTCGGTTTCCGGACGTACCGTCACCGTCACGTCCTTCGCCTCGAGCCGCTCGGTCAAGGCCGTGTCGACGGCGGGAGCATAGGTCTGGAACGTCGCACCGCTCTCGACATAGGTGCCGATCACCTTGGAGCCCGTAATTACAACTTCCTTGACGCGGCTGGCATCGACGTCCTTCAGGAATTGCGAGAAGGGAATTTCACGCGAACCCGTCCGCTCGGTCGGCTGCTGGAACATGCTGAATAGCGCGATCAGAAGAAGCGCTATAATTGCCCACAGGGCAAAATTTCGAAAATTAGGGTTCATCGAACTCCCCGGAACCTGTGACAGCCCGAGCTTTCGCCGGGCCGCTTTCTGTTCCTTAACATAGGGTTCCGGCAACGCCTTGCCAAGGAAAACCGCCGGTTACCCTGCCATTTCTGTCAAAACATCATCAACCGGCGGCGCGGGGTATCTGTCGCGCCCGAACAACAGCGCGATCGTGTCCGCCATGATCCTGTCGAAACCCGGCAAAAAGGTGTCATATGGGCCGATCCGGCACTCGAGCTTAGCCTCTGCGGCCTCGTAGCCGAGGCTGCCGATATCCGCTGGGGCGATACGCGGTGCCACCAGCGACGCCCTCTTGGCAACTCCCTGGGGCAGGCCTGCGGCAATAAGCCTCTGCCTCCACGCTCCGCCCTCAGCCTCCGCACTGACCGTCACCGCTTGGCCGGCGCTCGTCACGGTGAAACGGCCATCCCATGTGCCGCTCTCCCTTGCGCCTATCCTCAGAGCCGGTAGATTGCGTGCCTCCCGATAGAGATAAAGGCCGCCTCGGCGCCGGTCGAAGACCACGCGCCCTGCCGTCATGCGCCCTGCCTCACCCGATTGCAGAAAGCCTGCCAGGCGCTGGATCGTTGCGCGACCGGGCAGATGTTCACGGCCGCCGATGACCGCGCCGACGGTCAGCAAGGCGCGGCGCCAATCGGGATCGTCCATCCGTCCAGCCTGCGGCGCTGCGATCTCGGCGACGAGACACGCGTGAACGCGCAGATGCTCCGCCAACAGGGTAGCCGCCCTTATAGAGGAGGAGGCACGTTGCGACCCGCCACGCTTAGAGGCCGGCGCAAAGCCCGACACTGCGAGGCTGGCGCGCACCCGGACGCGCTCGAACACGGGATTTTCATTGCTCGGATCGTCAAGCCAGCCGATGCCGCGAGCCTCCAGGAAGGCGCGTATGTCGGCCCGTCCTACATAGAGGAATGGGCGCAAGACCCAGATACGGCGTCCGTAGAGCATCGCCGCCGCCATCCCTGCACTGCCTTGCCCTTGCCCCTGGCCGCGAGCGCCGCGCATGGTGATCGTCTCGTTCTGATCATCGCGCGTGTGCCCGGTGACTATGCAATCGGCACCGAAAAAGGCCGCTGCATCGGCCAGCAAGCCGTAGCGGCTGCGGCGGGCCGCCGCCTGAATGCCGGCGAGCGGTTTGTCGCCCTGCCAGCGACAGATGCGGTGGGGAATGCCGAGCCCGGCGCAAAAAGCCCCGACGGCCACGGCCTCATCGGCGGACTGCGGCCTCAAGGCGTGATCGACCGTGCAGGCGACAAGCGAGAACCCGTTGAATTCGGTTGCTTCGAGCGCCGCATGCAGCGCTACGAGAAGCCCCTTGGAATCGCTGCCACCGGAAATGGCGACGAGAATTCGGCTCGGCTTGATAAAGGAACTGAGAAAACGTCTTGCCGCAGCGATGACGGCGTCTGGCATTGGGTAGGCCTCAGCAGCCAAAGCGGCTCTGCTCGCTCGTCACCTTCGTCTTTACCGCGGCCGATGCCTTGGGGTATCGCTTGTTCACCTCGCGCAAGGTGGCGCACGCGGTTTCCTTGTTGTCGAGAGCCCCGAGCGACATGCCGAGCTTGAGCAGCATCTCGGGCGCCTTGGGCGATTTGCCATAGGTCTGATGCGCGTTCAGAAAGGTCTTGGCGGACTCGCTGAACTTACCTTGGGAATACTGTGCCTCGCCCATCCAGAAGCTTGCGTCGGCCGCCTTGTCGCCCTCCGGAAAGGAGTCGAGATAATCGCGGAACTCCTGCTCGGCCATTCCGTAGTCGCCAGAGAGAACATGGCCATAGGCGGATTGGTAAAGATCGCCCGGATTGCTGAGCGCAGCCGTCTGCTGCTCGCTTCCGGGATTGGCGTTGAGGCCGGCATCGCCTTGACCGGCTATCCCCGTATCCACCCCGGGAAGCGTGGAGTTGTCGCCGGGCCGTGTCTCTGTGGTCGCCGATACCGGGTTGCCGTTTTCGTCGAAGATGATCTGACCGAGCGTGCTTGGGGGCGGTGCCGCGCCCGTTGCGTTCGGATCGGCGCCGGCCATGTTCGTGCCGTCCGCCGGAGCAGTCGTCGGGCTATCCGTCACCTCGGGGGTGACGGACGCCTGATCGCTGGACTTCGGCGTTTCAAGTGCGCCGCTTTTCTTGGAGGAGGACTTGCCGCTTTCAAGATCCTGGAAGCGGAACTCGTTGTCCTCCTGGAACTTCCGGATCTGCTCCTGCATCTGCAAAAGCTGGAAGCTCATTTCCTCGATACGCCCGTTGAGCGAGCGGATCTGTTCCTCAAGTTGGCCAATCCTGCCGACTTCGGCCGATTGCACCTTCACCACCGGCAGATCGCTCTTGCTGGCGGCATCGGCATGGGTCGCGCGGGCCAGCAGCCCCGAGAGCGGCATGGCATTGGCCGTTTGGCCGAGGCCCGCAAGGGCCGCAAGACCAATCAGCCCTGCCACGACAAATTTCTTCATCTCATTTGTCCTGTTCGATAGATTGTGCCCGCCCCGGATCGCGCTCCGCAGTACATCCGACGATTCCCTAAGGCGAGTGCCGCACAGTTTTCCAATTGCTGTGAAAAAGCAACGGAGTTCGGCCAAAGTGTGGTAAAAAAGAAAGGGCGGCCTGCGGCCGCCCTCCCAAATTCATCTCAAATGGCTCGACTGTTAGCTTCCGGCGCCGCCGAGAACGGTGACGGCGCGGCGGTTCTGCGACCAGCAGGAAATGTCGTCGCAGACGGCGACCGGCTTTTCCTTGCCGTAGGAGATCGTCCGCATGCGGTTCGCCGGAACGCCGCGGCTGGTGAGATACTCGCGCGTGGCAGCGGCGCGGCGGGCACCGAGCGCCAGGTTGTATTCGCGCGTACCGCGCTCGTCGGCGTGGCCTTCGACGGTAATCGCGTAGTTCGGATACTTTGCCAGCCACTGAGCCTGGCGGTCGAGCGTCGCCTGGGCGTCGGCACGGATGGAGCTCGAGTCGGTATCGAAGAAGATGCGGTCGCCGACATTGACGGTGAAGTCCTGCTGCGAGCCCGGCGTCGCGGCGCCTGCGCCGAGACCGAGGCCGGCGGCGTCGTTCGGCAGGTTCTTCTTGGAAGCACAGCCGGCAACGGCAAGTGTCATGAAAAGGGCGAGCATGACGGGATTGCGGGCAATGGTCTGCATGCGGCTTGCTGCCGGGGTGTCAATTCGGCTCATGGGCCGGGTCTCCTTGAGAAGTGTCTGAATTCACGGTTGCCAGACTGTAACCGGAAGCGGTTAATTGCTTTTCAACAGGTATGGTTAACAAATCGACAATCTGCATCGGAGCGCCTGCTACAACAGCACTTTGCGGCGAGAAAGCGGCACGTTCGCCACATTTGCACCCATACCTGTGGACACTCGATCACGATGGTTTTGGGTGGATACGACCCGTGAGGTGATGAATTCCAGTTGGTGAGCGTGATGCAGGCGGAAGATCGCCTGCATCACGATCTCGCGCTACTCCATCAGCGGCGACCAGGCCGGATCCGAGGCGAAGCCCTGGGTCTGGACGAGCTGTTCGTTGTAGCCCGTCAGGTCGATCGAGTAGAGCTGGGGCCCGCCGGCACCGGCGTTCTGGCGGAAGAACATCAGGACGCGGCCGTTCGGCGCCCAGGTCGGGCCCTCGTTGTGGAAGCCGGTGGTCAGAATGCGCTCGCCGGAGCCGTCCGGCTTCATCACGCCGATCGAGAATTTGCCGCCCGACTGCTTGGTGAAGGCGATCAGGTCGCCGCGCGGGGACCAGACCGGCGTCGAGTAGGACCCGTCGCCAAAGGAAATGCGCGTCTGGCCGGAACCGTCGGCACCCATGACGTAGAGCTGCTGCTTGCCGCCGCGGTCGCTCTCGAAGACCACCCGGCTGCCGTCCGGCGAATAGGAGGGCGAGGTGTCGATCGCATTGGTGTTGGTCAGCCGCGTCGTCGTGCGCGAGCGCAGGTCCATCGTATAGATGTTGGCGTTGCCTTCCTGCTGCAGGCTCATGATCACCCGCTGCCCGTCCGGCGAGAAGCGCGGCGCAAAGGTCATGCCCGGGAAATTGCCGACCACTTCGCGCTGTCCGGTTTCGAGCTGCAACAAGTAGACGCGCGGCTGCTGGTTCTCGAAGGACATGTAGGTGATTTCCTGACGGTTCGGCGAGAAGCGCGGCGTCAGCACGATGTCGTTCGAATTGGTCAGCGCCCGGGCGTTGAAGCCGTCCTGGTCCATGATCGCGAGCTGACGCTTGCGAGCATTCTTCGGTCCGCTTTCGGCGACATAGACGATGCGCGTATCGAAATAGCCTTTCTCGCCGGTAATTCGCTCATAGATCGCGTCGGCGATGATATGGGCGACGCGACGCCAGTTTTCCGGCTGGGTGTAGAACTGCTGGCCGAGCATCTGCTGTCCGGCGAAGGTGTCCCACAGGCGGAACTCCGCCTTCAGCCGGCCGTCGCCTTCCTGCGTGACGCGGCCGGTGACGAGCGCCTGCGCGTTGATGACCTTCCAGTCCTCGAAGCGCGGAGCGGCATCCGGATTGGAAATTTTCTCGATGAAGGCCCCCTTGTCGATCGGCGCGAAAAGCCCGGAGCGCTTGAGATCGGCGGCAACCACGTCGGAAATCTTCTGGCCGAGCTCGCCCTGCAGGAAATCCGTGATCGCGACCGGCAGCGGCTCGACGTTGCCTTTGTTGATATTGATCTCCACAACCGCGTTTGCCGGCGCGGCAAAGAGCGCGCCTACGAACACCAGCGTGAAAAGACGGAAAAAATTGCGTCTCAGCATTTCCATAAAGCCTTTCAGCCTTTCATCTTTCTGGGCCGGGTGAGCAAAGTGTGCGCGGTTTTCCGCCACATCACTCCCCAGCCTGTCTAGAGCATTGAGCTCGGGTCGAAGTTGACGACCACCTCGCTCCACGAATCGTACTTGTCGGAGGGCAATCCCTTGAACGGCGCGGACTTCAGAACGGCGCGTCGCGCACCACTGGCAAGCGCCCGACGTGCCGCGTCCGAGCCGCCTGTCGCTTCTACTTCCGGCTCACCGATCAACTCGCCGTTGGGATCGAGCTGGAAGGTCACCTTGATGCGGACATCCGCCGCATCGGCCATGCCGGGAATGATCGACCAGTTGTTCTGGATCTGACCGCGCAGCGCGTCCATCTCGCTCTGCGAGAGCGTGTTGCCGCTGGTGGTCTTCTTGCCGCCGAGCGCTGCCTCTTCGGTTGAGCGCTTCGCGCCGCCGCCGGAGGAGTCCTGTTTGTTGAGCAGCGCCGCGATCTCGTCCGCGTTGAAGTCGCTCTCCTTCTGGGAGGACGCCTTCTTCTGCTCCTTCTTGGTCTCTTCCTTCTTGCGCTCCGGCGTCTTGGCCGTCTGCGCCGGCTTTTCCACCTTCGGCCTGACCTGCGGTGTCGGCACCTTTTCAGGCAACGCCTCGGCCTCGGGACTTTCGGTCGGCTGTTCCTCGGCCGGTGCCGGTTCCGGCGTCGGTTCGGGCTTCACTTCCTGCTTCGGCTCTGGCAGCGCCGCGACTTCGGTCGCCGGCTCCGAGGCAGGCTCGGGTTCTTCGACCTTCTCGATTTCTTCCTTGACCGGATCCGGCGTGGGTGGCGCCTTCTCGGTCTTTTCCGGAGCAGCCGCAGATTCGTTCGGGACGGGCTTGCTGTTGGGCGTCGGCGGCGTCTTCAGGTCGACGTCGTTGTCGCCGACGTTCTCGGCGTTCTCGACGGGCGTCGGCTTCTTGGTCGGGACAGGCGACGCCTTTTCCTTGGCCGGTGCCTTCTTGTCGCCCTGCTGGATCTGGGTGATCGATTCGACCGGCACGATGTCGACCGGCAGCGCCTCGACGTCCGCGACCTGGAATTCGGCCGGGCTGCCAAGCGACACCAGCGCCCAGGTCAGAACCAGGGCGTGGAGGACAGCAGATGTAGCAAGACTGCCCTTCATCTCAGGAGATCACTTTTCCTGTTCTTGAAGCGTTACGAGCCCGAGATTCTTGAAGCCGGCGGCCGAGACGCGCGCCATGACCTTCATCACCGTGCCGTAGTCGGCATTGGTGTCTCCGCGCACGTAGATGCGCTCGTTGTAGCCCGTCGTGGCAATCGCCTCGAGCTTCGGAACGACCTCGTCGATGCCGATCGGCGTCTCCTGCAGGAAGATCTCGCCAGCCGGATTGACCGATACGGTGATCGGCTGGGTGTCGGCGTTCATCGCCTTCGCCTGCGTTTCCGGCAAGTCGATGGGCACGCCCACGGTCATCATCGGTGCGGCCACCATGAAGATGATCAGCAGCACCAGCATGACGTCGACCAGCGGCGTGACGTTGATTTCGCTGATCGTGCCGTTCCTGCCTCTACGTCGGCGGCGTCCGCCGCCCGACCCCTTGGCTCCGCCTACTGCCATACCCATCAGCGTCGTCTCCGTGCTCGAAGGTCGTTATTGCGCGGCCTGGCGCGAAGAAGGCTGCAGCTTCTCGTCGATCTGCCGCGACAGGATGGCGGAGAACTCGTCGGCGAAGGCTTCCATGCGAGCGCTGAGCTTGCCGGCGTCGGCGGTGAACTTGTTGTAGGCGATAACGGCAGGGATAGCGGCAAGCAGGCCGATGGCGGTCGCCAGCAGCGCCTCGGCGATACCGGGGGCGACGACGGCGAGGTTGGTCGATTTCGAGCCGGCGATCGCCTGGAACGAGGTCATGATACCGACGACGGTACCGAACAGGCCGATGAAGGGGGCCGCCGAACCGATCGTCGCGAGCGAGCCGAGCCGCGCCTCGAGAGATTCGGATTCGCGGGCAAGCGTCACGTCCATGGCCCGGTCGATGCGCATCTGCAGGCCGATCGGCGAGCGGGCGCCGCGTTCGAAGCTCTTCTTCCACTCGCGCATCGCCGAGACGAAGATCGCGCCCATGCCGGTCGTCTGCCGATCGGAGAGGGTGCGATAGAGCTCCTCGAGCGATTGTCCGGACCAGAAGACCTGCTCGAAATTATCCAGCTGCCGGCGAACGCGCCCGTAATTGAGCGACTTGTCGACCACGATCGCCCAGGTCCATACCGAAGCTGCAATCAGCCCCAGCATGACCAGCTTGACGACCAAGCCTGCTTGCATGAACAGCGACCAGAGGGTCACATCGCTCGTCGCGGCCAATCCAACCTGTTCCATCGATCTCAGTCCCCGAATCCAAACACCCGGCAAGAGCAACTCATGCTCATGACCGGGTCGCCCAAACGTCCTGCTGCAAAATGCCCCGGCATCGCCGCCGTTCGCGGCAATTGCGATCTACGCGCTTCAGCCTGCCTTCTTGCCGTCAATTTTGGTCAAAGGATGACGTGCACTGCACAAATCCTGATACACAGATAAAGACACTATTATCGTTAAGGGAGTGTTACCGGACCAATGCCTTGCCGGCGCGTGCGGCGCGGAACTTCGCCAAAGCTCGCACGTTTCCGGTCCATGAGGACTCCTAGAACGGAAAGCCAAGAATGCTGCCCGGCAGACCTCTGCCGCGCATACATGGCCTTTGAGTGAGGTTGCCCATGGCGGCTCGCGCAATGTGGAAAGGGCAGCTTCGTCTTTCGCTGGTCTCAATTCCGGTCGAGCTTTTCAGCGCCACCCGATCAGGGGCCCGCTACGTCCTGCTCGACCCCGAAGAGGTCGATGCGATCAAGCTCGAGACGAAGAAGACGCTGGAACTTGTTCACTTCGTCGACGTCGGCGAGATCCCCCCGCTGTATTTCGACAAGCCTTATTACCTCGTACCGGCGGACGAGCTGGCGGAGGACGCCTACCGCGTCGTCCGAGATGCACTTAGGACTTCGAACAAGACCGGCACCGGGCAACTGACGCTCCGCGGCCGCGAATACCTCGTCGCCGTAAAGCCGTGCGGCGACGGCCTGCTCCTGGAGACGCTGCGCTATCCCGACGAATTTCGGAAAGCGGACAAGGAACTGCTGGAGGTCGCCGCCGCGCTGCTCGAGCGCAAGACCGCGCCCTGCGATGCCGACGCCTTCAAGGACAATTACGCGTCGGCACTGCGGGAGCTCGTGAAGCGCAAGATGGAGGGCAAGTCGGCCCGTGTCGAGGTCGACGAAGGCGACCGGCCTGAACGGCGCGGCGACAATGTCGTCGACTTGATGGCTGCCCTGAAGAAAAGCCTCGAAGGCAACGAACCGAAGAAGGCAAAGGCGCCATCGTCTTCGCGCCGCAGTCGGCGAAAATCGGCGTGAGGATGATCGATGGCCGCGCGCAGTGAACCGCTTTCCGAATACAATCGGCGCCGCGATTTTTCGAAGACCCGCGAACCGAAAGGCGCGGTTGCCCGGACGCATCCCGGCCAGAAGCGCTTTCTCGTCCAGAAGCACGACGCGACCCGGCTGCACTACGATTTCCGCCTTGAATGGGAGGGTGTCCTGAAGAGCTGGGCGGTCACCCGCGGACCGAGCCTCAACCCGGAGGACAAGCGTCTTGCCATCCGCACCGAGGATCACCCCCTGGCCTATGGCGACTTCGAGGGGACGATCCCGGAAGGCGAGTATGGCGGCGGCACGGTGATGCTTTGGGATACCGGCTGGTGGGAACCGGAAGACGATCCCGAGAAGGGCCTGAAAAAAGGCAAGCTCGCCTTCCGCCTGCACGGCAGCCGCATGAAGGGTGGCTGGGCGCTGGTGCGTATGCGCCCGCGGGACGGCGAAAAGCGGGAAAGCTGGCTCTTGGTCAAGCAGGACGACGATGTCGCGTCGGAGGACGGCGAGAGTCTCATAAAGCAACATGTGGTCAGCGCGCGGACCGGCCGAACGATGGACGAGATCGCCGAGGGCCGCGGCGAGAAGCGAGCACGCGTCTGGCATTCGAACAAAAACACGGCCGCCAATCTCAAGGCCGGCGCAGTTTCGCAAGACGAAGGTCGGAGCAAGCGCCGGGCGCGAAAATCCTCCGTCAAACCACCCGCCTTCCGGCCGCCGCAGCTTGCCACCCTGGTCACGAAAGCGCCCGCTGGCGACGACTGGCTGAACGAAGCGAAGTTCGACGGCTACCGCCTGATAGCCGCCGTCGGCGGCGGGATCGCCCGCTGCTATACGCGCAACGGTCTCGATTGGACCGAGAAGTTCCCGGCGATTGCCGCCGCCCTTGCGGAACTCGACTGCGACTCCGCGCTGATCGACGGCGAGGTGGTGGCGCTGGCGGACCAAGGGTCGAATTTCTCCGCCCTGCAGAAGGCCTTGAGAACCGGTGCGAGCATGCGTTTCTACGCCTTCGACCTGATCGAACTCGATGACAAGGACCTCAGCCGCCGGCCGCTCGTCGAAAGGAAAGAGAAGCTGGCGGCGCTGCTCGACTCGCTCGGCACCACGGCGACCATCCAGTACAGCGAGCATGTCCGCGGCAATGGCGAGCACATCCTGGCGGCAATATGCAAGGCCGGCCACGAAGGCATCATCGCCAAGGAGGCGAAGGCCCCCTACCGCAGCGGCCGCACGCGAAGCTGGCTGAAGGTGAAATGCACGAAACGCCAGGAATTCGTCATCGGCGGCTACACCCCCTCGACCAAGAAAGGGCGCGCCTTCGCCTCGCTTCTTCTCGGCACCTTCGAGGGCGGCAAGCTGATCTATCGGGGCGGCGTCGGCACCGGCTTCGGCGAAAAGGTGATGGAGGAGCTTGCCGCGGCCTTTGCGAAGCGCCAACGTCCGACATCGCCCTTCGATCAAGTGCCGCGCGAAAGGAGCCGAGATGCCGTCTGGCTGAAGCCCGACCTCGTCGCTGAGGTGGACTTCGCAGAGTTCACCGCTGACGGACATATCCGCCACGGCTCGTTCGAGGGATTGCGCGAGGACAGGGAGGCCAAGACCGTGAAACTGGAAACAGCGAAACCGACAGACGCCGAGCCGGGGGCCGCGAAGGGCAAATCCTCAGCCAAGACCCGTACGGCGTCGCCCACCAAGGGCGATGCCGATGTCCTCGGCGTCCACATCTCGCACCCCGACCGGATCCTTTTCGAGGGTCAGGGCATCACCAAGATCGATCTCGCCCGCTACTATGCCGTCGTCGCGGAGCGGATGCTGCCCTTCGCCGCAGACCATCCCGTTTCGCTGGTGCGTTGCCCCCAGGGCGGGCAGCGGCAATGTTTCTTCCAGAAGCATGCAAACGAGGGCTTCCCGGAGGCGATCCGGGAAGTGCCGATCACGGAATCATCGGGCGAGACCGAAAACTACATGTATGTCCACGACGCCAAGGGTCTCGTCGCCGCCGTGCAGATGGGCACGCTCGAGTTTCACATCTGGGGTGCAACGATCGACCGCCTGGAAAAACCCGATCGCCTGGTCTTCGACCTCGATCCCGATCCGAGCGTCGACTTCGCCACAGTGAAGGCAGCCGCCACCACGCTCCGCGACGAACTTGCCGAGATCGGCCTCAAGACGGTTGCCATGGTGACCGGCGGCAAGGGCGTCCACGTCATCGTGCCGCTTCGTCCGCACGCCGAATGGGACGAGGCGAAGGGCTTCGCCAAGAGGCTTGCGCAGACTTTCGCCGAGCGCGACCCCGAGCATTTCGTCGCCACCATGTCCAAGGCAAAGCGCGAGGGGCGGATCTTCATCGACTGGCTGAGGAACGACCGCGGCGCCACCGCGATCGCCCCCTACTCCACCCGCGCCCGCGCAGGCGAACCCGTCGCCACTCCGGTCAGCTGGGACGAGCTCGAAGCCCTCGACGCCGCCAATACCTTCCACATCGCCGACATCATCGAGCGCATCGAGGCCGGCACCGATCCCTGGCGCGAGATCGGCGAGATCAAGCAGTCGCTGACGAAGAAAATGCTGAATTCGACAATCAGCTAGGGCAACTCAGGCAGCGGCTCCTTGCGCCGCCAGGAACTTCGCCGCCAGCGCCTCCGGCAACCGGCGCGGGCGGCCCTGGCCGTTGATCACCGCGATGATCACCTTGGCCGCGATCAACAGCGCGCCGGCGCGGCGGATCTCCTGCTGCAGCACCATTTTGGCGCCGCCGGCCTTCTCGGTGGTCGTCTCGATCGACAGGATGTCGTCCATGCGCGCCGGCGACTTGAAATCGATCTCCATCCGGTGAACGACGAAGACCAAGCCTTCCGCATCGCCCTCGACGGCGAGTGACGCCTGTTCCACGCCGAGCAACCGAAGATAGTCGGTCCGCGCCCGTTCCATGAAATGCAGGTAGCGGGCGTGGTAGACGACGCCGGAGAAATCGGTGTCCTCGTAATAGACCCGCTGGATCAAACGGTGGCCCGTCTCGGTCAGCTCGCCGGCAAGTGAAATCAGTGACATGGCATTCTCCGGGAGGATCTTTGCTTTTCCTGTGCAGGAACGAAAAGACATTTGCAAGCATTGCAGCTTTGTCACAATCCTATCCTATCAGGTGCCCTGTCCTCTTCCCGATCAGGAGAATCGCGCATGAAGATCGCAATCCTCGGCGGCGACGGTTTTGTCGGCTGGCCCACCGCGTTGCATTTGTCCGACGCGGGCCATGACGTCCACATTCTCGACAATCTCTCTCGCCGCTGGATCGACACCGAGCTCGGCGTGCAATCCTTGACGCCGATGGACTCCATCCAGGAGCGCACCCGCATCTGGCATGCGGAGACCGGCCGGCGCATCCATTTCAACCTGATCGACCTCGCCCGCGATTACGAACTTCTGAAGAAGTGGCTTGCCGAACATCGCCCCGACGCGATCGTGCACTTTGCCGAGCAGCGCGCTGCGCCCTATTCGATGAAGAGCGACCGCCACAAGAACTACACGGTCAACAACAACGTCAACGCCACCCACAACCTCTTGAATGCGCTGGTCGAGCTCGACCTCGACGCCCATCTCGTGCATCTCGGCACCATGGGCGTCTATGGCTATTCGACGATCGGCGCTGCCATTCCGGAGGGCTATCTGCCGGTCGGGATCGAGACGATGGCCGGCGAGACGGTCAGCCAGGAGATCCTCTACCCGTCCAATCCGGGGTCGATCTACCACATGACCAAGTGCCTCGATCAGCTGCTCTTCCAGTTCTACGCGAAGAATGACGGGCTTCGTATCACGGATCTACACCAGGGCATCGTCTGGGGCACGCATACGGAGCAGACGCGGCGGCATGCGCAGCTCATCAACCGCTTCGATTACGACGGCGATTACGGCACGGTCCTCAACCGCTTCCTGATCCAGGCGGCGATCGGCTATCCGCTGACAGTTCACGGCAGCGGCGGCCAGACCCGCGCCTTCATTCACATCCAGGATTCGGTCCGCTGCATCGAGCTCGCCCTTGAAAATCCCCCGGCGCGCGGCAGCCGCGTCGAGATTTTCAACCAGATGACCGAGACGCACCGCGTCCGCGACCTGGCCGAGATGATTTCCAGCATCAGCGGCTCCGAAATCGCCTGGCTGCCCAACCCGCGCAAGGAAGCGGCCGAAAACGATCTCGTCGTGCAAAACGAGAAGTTCCTGGGCCTCGGGCTTGATCCGATTCGGCTCCAAGACGGCTTGCTTTCGGAGATCGTCGACGTGGCGAAGAAATTCGCCTATCGCGTCGACCGTTCGCGCGTGCCAGCCGTTTCCGCCTGGACGAAGGACATCGCTCCCCTGATCAACCACGATCCGGAGGGCAAGCGGCTGAAATCCGTCTCATGAGCGCTGAGACGCCCCATCCGGACGGCCCCATGCCCTCTGCCCCGGCCGCCGCACAGCACGCCTTCGTGACGCTCGTCACCAATGCCGACTATGCGCTCGGCGCGCGCGCCTTGATACGGTCGATCCGTCTGACGCGGACGCCGGCGGATATCGTCGTGCTCTACACCGGCGGGGTGGACACCGCCGCGCTCGAGCCGCTCACCGAATTCGACTGTCGCCTGATTGAAACGGAGCTGCTGCCGCTCTCGGACGAATTCAACGCCCGGCATCAGCGGCGCAACGTTCACGAGAAGGCGCCCTTCACCAAGGGCCGCAAGCCCGACTTCCACTCGCCGCTCGACAACTTCTGCAAGCTCCGCCTCTGGCAGCTGGTCGAATACGAGCGCTGCGTCTTCATCGATGCCGACGCGATCGTGCTGCGCAATATCGACAAGCTTTTCCTCTACCCGGAGTTTTCCGCCGCGCCGAACGTCTACGAGAGCCTCACCGATTTCCACCGGCTGAATTCCGGCGTTTTCGTCGCAAAGCCCTCGCTTGCGACTTACGAGAACATGCTTGCGGCACTGGACGCACCGGGTGCCTTCTGGCCGCGCACCGACCAAACCTTCCTGCAGAGCTTCTTTCCCGACTGGCACGGCCTGCCGGCGACGATGAACATGCTGCAATATGTCTGGTTCAACCTGCCAGCGCTATGGGATTGGCGGTCGATCGGCGTGCTGCACTATCAGTATGAGAAGCCGTGGGAGAAGGACCATCCGCGCGCGGACGTGCTGCGTCCGCTGATCGAGCTCTGGCATGCCTACCTGACGGGCGAGAACATTCCCGATATCACCAAGCTCGAGAACCCGGCGCGACCCGGCGCTGGCGCCTCATGACCCGCGTCCTCGTGTCCGGCGGCACCGGTTTCGTCGGCCGTTTCATCGTCGAGCACCTGCTTGCAAACGGCTACAAGATCACTGTCGGTGGCCGCTCTCAACCGCCGGAGGGCTTCTTCTCACGGCCAGTCTCCTACGTGCCGCTTCGGCTCGATCCGGACGCCGATCAGGTCGCCGTCTTCGATAGTGTCTACCATTTCGTCCACGCCGCCTTCGAGCATGTCGAGGGCAAGTATCGCGGCGGCGAAGGCGCTGACCCGGAAGGTTTTCGGCGTGCCAATCTCGAGGGGTCGGTCCGCCTATTCGAAGAGGCCCGCAGCGCCGGCGTGCGTCGCTGCGTCTTTTTGTCGAGCCGCGCCGTCTATGGTGAAACGGCGCAGACGGTCCTCGACGAAACTACGCCCGCCGAGCCCCACACGCTCTATGGCGTGGTGAAGGTCGCGGCCGAAGACGTCCTGAGGTCGCTCACCACCCAAGACTTCGTAACCGCCAGCCTGCGCGTCACCGGCGTTTATGGACCGGCAGGCCCCGGCCGGAAACACAAGTGGGCCGGATTGTTCGCCGACTATCTTGCCGGCAGGGTTATTCCGTCGCGCATCGGCACGGAAGTGCATGGCGATGATGTCGCCGAGGCCGTACGCCTGATGCTCGAAGCCGACCCGGCAAAAGTCTCCGGCCAAGTCTTCAACGTATCGGACGTGCTGACCGGCAACCGTGAGATTCTCTCGCTTCTTCAGGCGGCAACCGGCTGTCCGCATCCTCTGCCGCCGGCGGTGGAGACAAATGACTTCAAGGTGATGTCGACCGACAAGCTGCGCGCGCTCGGCTGGCTGCCTGGCGGCTCCGGTCGGCTGGAGGCGACGATCAGGGAGTTAGTGGGGAAGATCTAGTGCGGGTTGGGCAAGGTCCACATGTGCTCCGCCCCGCAAATCTATCCGAGATCGACCACGACAATCTCCGGCGGCACCCCGAAGCGGATGGGTGCAATGGAGCAGCCGAGCCCACCGGAAACGATAAGATTGCGCTCTTCCTCGACGATGTGGCCATAGGCATAGCGGTCGCCGAAGCGCGAAGGCACGACCGGCGAATGGCCGATAAAACGCACCTGCCCGCCATGCGTGTGGCCGGAGAGCGTCAGGGAAACCCGCGCCGGTACCTTCGGGAAAATATCGGGCTCGTGCGCCAGCAGGATGATGGGAGCCTCGTCCGTCACCTGCGCCAACGTGCCATCGAGATCATCGAGCCCGCCCATGGCGCTGCGCTTCCATTTCTTGCCCGGCAGCAGTGCGAGCTGGTCTTCGAGCCCGGCGATCCAGAAGCCCAAACCATCCTTCTCCAACCGGATGGCGCGGTTGCTGTAGACCGAGATGCCGACCTCCACCAATGCGCGGTGGCCGAAGGTCTCGCCGCCGCCATTCTTCTGGGCGGTCCTGTCCTCCCACCAATCGTGATTGCCCATGACCGCATGGACGCCGAGCGGAGCTTCGAGCGCCGACAGTGCCTTCGACCACTCGCTGGAATGGACGTAGCGCGTCACCAGATTCATGCCCGAGGCATAGTCGCCGAGCAGAACCGTGACGTCGCCGCCCAACTCGTTGGCGCGAGTGCAGATGGAAGCAATCCGCCGTGCCGACATCCAGGGCTCGCAGGCATGCAGGTCGGCGATCGCAACGACGCGCAGCTTAAGGCCCGGCGTCCAGCCGGGCGGCGTCAGGCTGTAGTGCGCGATCCGCAGGCGCGCGAGCGGCTCGACGGCAAAGGCATAACCGCCAAGCGCCACGGCGCTGGCAAATCCACCGCCAATGACTTGCATGAAGCCGCGGCGGGTGATCATCTCAGTCGTCCTCGAGCGTCAGGCGAAACTGTGCCGCCTCGACGTCCTTCGGCGGATTGAGTCCCAGATGTTTCCAGGCATTGGCGGTCAGGACGCGGCCGCGCGGCGTGCGCTGGATGAAGCCTTGCTGGATCAGATAGGGCTCGATGATGTCTTCGATCGCATCGCGCGGTTCCGAAAGCCCCGCCGCGATCGTCTCGATGCCGACCGGCCCGCCGCCGAAATTGTGGGCGATCATCGTCAGATAGCGGCGGTCGAGCTGGTCGAGTCCCATGCTGTCGACCAGGAGCCGGGTGAGCGCCTCGTCGGCGATCTGCCGGGTCACTGCCTCGGCACGCGCCACCTCGGCAAAGTCGCGAACCCGTCGCAACAGGCGACCGGCGATGCGCGGCGTGCCGCGGGCGCGGCGGGCGATTTCGCGCGCCCCTTCGTCGGTCATGCCGAGGCCCATCAGCCGCGCGCCGCGGCGGACGATCAGTTCCAGCTCCTCGACCGTGTAGAAATTGAGCCGCACCGGAATACCGAAGCGGTCGCGCAGCGGCGTCGTCAGCAGGCCGAGGCGCGTCGTCGCCGCCACCAGCGTGAATTTCGCAAGATCGATCTTCACCGAACGGGCCGCCGGCCCCTCGCCGATGATCAGGTCGAGCTGGAAATCCTCCATCGCCGGATAGAGGATTTCTTCGACCGCCGGGTTCAACCGGTGGATTTCATCGATGAACAGGACGTCGCGCTCTTCGAGATTGGTAAGCAGCGCCGCGAGATCGCCGGCCTTGGCGATGACCGGCCCCGACGTCGAGCGGAAATTGACGCCGAGTTCCTTCGCCATGATCTGCGCCAGCGTCGTCTTGCCGAGCCCGGGCGGGCCGACGAAGAGCACGTGATCGAGCGCCTCGCCGCGGTTGCGCGCCGCCTCGATGAAGATCTTGAGGTTGGCGCGGGCCTCCGCCTGGCCGGTAAACTCGTCGAGCGACTGCGGGCGCAGCGTCACATCGAGGTCCTCGCCCCGCTTCTCCGGCGCAATCAGGCGTGCGGCTTCAGTCATCTCAAACTTCCGTTGCGGGGTGGATCGCGCTGCCGCTCAATGCCGCTATGCGCACCCCAACCATAGTGCGAGCGCTCCCGCCAATCCAGTGCGATCGCGTCACGACCCCTCACTCCGATGCCATTGTGGCTGCAGAATGGGTTGCGTCACCGCGCCAGTTCCTTCAGCCCAAGGCGGATGAGCTTGGCACTGTCACCCCCCTCGCCGCCATTCTTCAACGCCGCAGCCACGGCGTTCGCCGCCTGGTCGCGCGAATAACCGAGATTGGTCAAGGCCGAAACCGCATCCGAGACCGGCGCGGAGGCGACCCCCTCGCCCAGTTCCTGCTTGAGCGCGATCGACGCGGACATCTCGCCGGCAAAGGCCGGAGCCTTGTTCTTCAGTTCCGTGACGATCCGAACCGCCACCTTCGGCCCGACGCCGGGAGCGCGCGCCACCGACGTCTTGTCCTGCAGCGCGATGGCATTGGCGAGTTCGCCGGGCGTCAGCGTGGAAAGCAGCGCCAGGGCCACCTTGGAGCCCACCCCCTGGACGGTCTGCAGCAGGCGGAACCATTCGCGCTCAAGCGCCGACAGGAAGCCGAAAAGCCTCAACTGGTCTTCGCGGACATAGGTCTCGATGAAGAGCACGGCGGCCTCGCCGGCCGAACCAAGCTTGGCGAGGGTGCGCGCCGAGCAATAAGCTACATATCCGACGCCATGGACGTCGAGGACGACATAGTCTTCGCCGATCTCGTCGATGGTGCCCTTGAGCTTGCCGATCATCTGGCTTCCGTCTTTCTGGCTGGTTCCAAAGCGCTAGCGTCTACAGACATTCCGTCAGCCACACTACCCGGCAAGTGCCGCGAGGCGGCTGGTCACCGCCTGCCTGTTATGCGCGTGGCAGATGGCAATCGCCAGCGCGTCGGCCGCGTCATTGCCCTTGAACTCGGCCTTGGGCATCAGCACCTTCAGCATCATGTGGATCTGCTGCTTCTCGCCATGGCCGACGCCGATCACGGCCTTCTTGACGGCGTTCGGCGCATATTCGGCGACCCTCAAGCCCGCGCGGGCCGGGACCAGCATGGCGATGCCGCGCGCCTGGCCGAGCTTCAGCGTCGCGGTCGCATCCTTGTTGACGAAGGTCTGCTCCACCGCCGCCTCGTGCGGCTGGTAGCTGTGCATGACCTCGGCAAGGCCGTCGTGCAACTGGCAAAGGCGCGAGGCGAGGTCCATCTCGCCGTCCGAGGTCACGGTGCCCGAGGCAACGAACCGCAACGAATTGCCAAGCCTCTCGATAATTCCCCAACCGGTGCGTCTCAACCCCGGATCGATGCCGATGATGCGAATCGTACTCTGCATGTCTCACCCTATGTCGGTCGACCGGACGCTGCCAGCAAAAAGTGAACAAAACAAAAACATTACACAGGATTGGCCAGCGCGGCAGTGAAAACGGCCTGGCCGCCCTTGGACTTAGGAAACTTGAACCTACATTCGCGGACGATCAATTTCTTTTAACCAAAGGCATTCGCCATGATCCCCTTCTCCATTCTCGACCTGTCGCCGATTACGGAAGGCGGCAGCGTCGCCCAGTCGCTGGAAAACTCGCGCCGGCTGGCCATCGCGGCCGAAGAGAGTGGCCTCAAGCGCTTTTGGCTGGCCGAGCATCACGGCATGAAGGGAATTGCCAGCGCCGCGACGTCGATCGTCATTTCGCATGTGGCGTCGGCGACAAAAACCATTCGGGTCGGCTCCGGCGGTATCATGCTTCCCAACCATTCGCCGCTCGTCATTGCCGAGCAATTCGGCACGCTCGCGGCGCTTTATCCGGGCCGCATCGATCTCGGCCTCGGCCGCGCTCCCGGAACCGACATGCGGACCGCGCAGGCGCTCCGGCGTAATATGGAAGCGAGCTCCAACAATTTCCCGAACGATGTCGTGGAGCTGCAGGCGCTGCTCGGCCCGGTCAGCGAAGACCAGAAGATCATCGCCGTGCCAGGGGCCGATTCGAACGTGCCCCTCTGGCTGCTCGGCTCCAGCCATTTCAGCGCCCATCTCGCCGGCATACTCGGGCTCCCCTTTGCCTTCGCCTCGCATTTCGCACCGGACATGCTGCTCTCGGCGCTGGAAATCTATCGCGAGCGCTTCACGTCGTCGCCGCAACTCGACAAGCCGCATGTCATGGTCGGCGTCATGGGCGTCGCCGCCGACACGGACGAGGAGGCGAATTTTCTCTTCACGTCGATGCAGCAGTCCTTCGTGGCGCTTCGCCGCAATGCGCGCGGCCGCTTCCCGCCACCCGTCCAATCGATGGACGAGCTGTGGAGCCGGGATGAAAAGATCTTCGTCGACCACGCCATGAGCTATGCGGTGGTCGGCGGTCCCGAAACCATCCGTCGCAAGATCACCGCTTTCGTCGATGTCACCAAGGCCGACGAACTGATCATATCCATGCCGATCTTCGACATGGATAAGCGGCTGCATTCGCTGGAATTGTTCGCCGAGGCACAACGGTCTCTTGCCGCAGCCGGCTGAAAACGAAAGACCCTCATCGCTTCACGCGATGCGGGTCTATGGCCTTGCAGAAATGTCGCGTCAGGCCGACAGCTTGGCCAGGACCTCGTCGGAAACTTCGAAGTTCGAATAGACGTTCTGGACGTCGTCGTCGTCTTCGAGATTGTCGATGAGCTTCATCAGCGACTGTGCCTTTTCCTCGTCGACCGGCACCGTGTTCTGCGGCCTCCAGATCGCCTTGACGGTCTCGGCTTCGCCGAGCACGCCCTCAAGCGCCTTCGAAACGTCGCCGATATCCTCGAAACCGCAGATGATCGTGTGGCCTTCCTCGTCCGTCGACACATCCTCGGCACCTGCCTCGATCGCGGCTTCCATCACCTTGTCGGCGTCACCCGCGGACAGCGTGTAGGTGATTTCGCCGACGCGATCGAAGGAGAAGGAGACCGACCCTGTTTCACCGAGTGCGCCGCCTGCCTTTGTGAAAGTCGAGCGGACATTGGAGGCGGTGCGGTTGCGGTTGTCGGTCAGCGCCTCGACGATGACGGCAACGCCGCCCGGGCCATAGCCCTCGTAGCGGACTTCCTCGTAGTTCTCGGCATCGCCGCCGGCGGCCTTCTTGACGGCGCGCTCGATGTTGTCCTTCGGCATCGACTGCGCCTTGGCGTTCTGGATCGCCAGGCGCAGGCGGGGGTTCATGCCCGGGTCTGGCAGGCCGGTTTTCGCCGCGACGGTGATTTCGCGCGCCAGCTTGGAAAACATTTTGGAGCGCACCGCGTCCTGACGGCCCTTGCGGTGCATGATGTTCTTGAACTGTGAATGGCCAGCCATGGCGCCCTCTGCATGCAATGTTGGGATCGGGCGCCTTATAGTTTCATTGCCGCTTCCCGTCCAGCAGGGGCACCGTCATTTCGAGAGGGCCAAAGTAAAGACCCGGTGCTAACTAGCTCCCGGTGCCGAGGTCATTCGTCAAACACCCAGCAAGACATAGATCAGCGGTTTGCTCGGAAGCGTGCGCAGGGAAACCCTGACGCTCGGTCCGGTGGCGAAGCTCTTGTCGTAGCCGTCGCCGAACATCGCCAGAAAATCGCCGATCGGCGGCCCGCGCCGGTGCATCGGCAGGATCAGCGCGGCACGCAGCCGCGACGTAACGCGGCTCATGCTTTCCGCGCCCATCGTCAGGCCTCCGTCGACCGGCACCATCAGCACGTCGAGCCGGCCGATCTGCCGGTAATGGCTGTCGTCGAGCTCGTGATGCAGGTGGCCGAGATGGCCGATGCAGAGCCCCGCGACCTCGAAGATGAAGATCGAATTGCCGTCGGGTTCCATGCCCTCGAAACCCGAACGAATGTCGGTCGTCACGTTGCGGATATAGGTGTCGCCGACGACGATGTCGTGGTCGGCCGCCTCGCCGTCATCGCCCCACCCGTGCAGCACGTAACGGATCGCCGGGTCCGGCGTCAGCGTGTAATGGGTCGAATGGGCCTTGTTCATCGTCACGACGGTCGGCGGCGCCGCCGCCCGGAACCAGCCATTGTAGTCGGTGGCGATCGAAATGCCGCCCGGCGTTTCGATCAGGAAAGTCGAGTGGCCGAGATAGGTGATGGTGACCTCGCCATCGGCGGCTGCTGCGACAGGCGCGATCTCAGGCGCGTCGAAGCTGGCGAAGGTCGCCGCCGGCGTGGCTTCGGCGATCGCCTGGCACTGGCTGATCGGGGCGGACGCGTCCTGCGCATGGGCCGGCTCCGGCCAAAGCGTATGGACGAACCAGATGGCGACGAGGGCGTAGGCAAGGTACCGCAGCAGCATCCTTCACCTCTCATACGTTCTTGGAGCGGGATGAGGAAAATACGTGCGGATTTCCGCCCGCATCCCCTGCCGACTTCCCAGGATCGGCCAGTGAGAATCCTGCAAGCCCGCGACCCCGTCCACATACAAATGGCAGCCAGCCGCTCACAATCGTGTCATTGCGGCCGGGCGCGTCCTTGCGGCCGGGCTCGCATTACTCCGCCGGCGCTCCCGCTGCCTCCGGCACTGGCGCACGCTTGCGGCGGAACGAACGCAGCGTCACGTAGAAGACCGGGGTCAGGAAGAGGCCGAGGAAAGTGACGCCCAGCATGCCGGAGAACACCGCCGTGCCTAGCGACTGACGCATTTCGGCGCCGGGACCGGTCGCGATCACCAGGGGAACGACGCCGAGGATGAATGCGAAGGCGGTCATCAGGATAGGACGCAGCCGCAGCCGGCTTGCCTCGATCGCCGCTTCGATCGGCGACTTGCCCTCGTCCTCGCCCTGGCGGGCGAATTCGACGATCAGGATCGCATTCTTCGCGGCAAGGCCGATCAGCACGATGAGGCCGATCTGCGTCAGGACATTGTTGTCCATTCCCCGCAGTGAAACGCCGAGAAGGGCGGCGAGAACGGCAAGCGGCACGATCAGAATGATCGCCAGCGGCAGCACCCAGCTCTCATATTGGGCGGCAAGCGCCAGGAACACGAAGATCACCGACAGCGCGAAGATGAACACGGCAGTATTGCCGGTCTGGCGCTCCTGCAAGGCAAGCTCGGTCCACTCGAAGGTCGTGCCCTGCGGCAGCATCTGCCCGGCAAGCGCCTCCATCTTGTCGAGCGCCGTGCCGGTCGAGACACCGGGCGCCGGATTGCCCTGAAGAGGCACGGAGACATACATATTGTAGCGCTGCACGAGCGCAGGTCCGCTCGTGTCGCGGATCTCGACGAGTGTTCCGAGCGGCACCAGCGCGCCCGATGCGGACCGCACCTTCAGCGCAAGGATGTCGTCGCGTTCCACGCGATATTGCTGGTCGGCTTGCGCACGGACCTGGTAGACGCGGCCGAACGCGTTGAAATCGTTGACGTAGGACGTCCCGAGATTGATCGACAGCGTCTCGAAGATGTTGGGGATAGGGACGTTCAATGCCCGCGCCTTGTCGCGGTCGATCGCCAGGAAGAATTGCGGGCTCGAGGCCGAGAAGGTGGTGAAGACGCCCACCAGTCCTTCGGTCTGGTTGGCCGCTCCCATCATCTGGTGGGCGAGCCCGAGCGCGCGGCGCATGTCGGCGCTCTGGCGATCCATGATCTGCATCTTGAAGCCGCCCGAATTGCCGATGCCGCGCACCGACGGCGGCGGCACGGCGATGATGAAGGCCTCCTGAATGCTCTGCATCGCGCCGAACATCTGGCCGATGATCTGCGTGGCGCTTTGGCCGTCTTCCAGCCGCTCCTCGAAACTGTCGAAGGGCGTGAAGATAACGCCCGAATTCGAGGCATTGGTGAAGGTGGCCCCGTTGAAGCCGGCGAAGGCGACGGCGTCCCTCACCCCCGGGACCTCGCGGATCATTGCCGACGCACGCTGGACGACGGCATCGGTCCGCTCGAGCGCGGCGCCGTCGGGGAGTTGGATGACGACGATCGCGTAGCCCT
This sequence comes from Sinorhizobium sp. BJ1, assembly GCF_002531555.1. NCBI lineage: Bacteria > Pseudomonadati > Pseudomonadota > Alphaproteobacteria > Hyphomicrobiales > Rhizobiaceae > Sinorhizobium > Sinorhizobium sp. BJ1. The sequence goes on along the minus strand of NZ_NWTH01000009.1, from coordinate 88,444 downwards.
GGTCCATCGTCGGAATGAAGCCGCGCGGCACGATCTGCGCCATGTACCAGGTGGCCCCGAGCAGGGCGACGAAGACAAGCAGCGCCGCGGCCAGCGCCAGCCGCGTCTGGACAAGGCGGCGCACCACCCAGCCATAGCCGTCGGCCATCCGGTCGAAGCCGTTGTTGAAGCCATTCGCCAGTGCTCGGCCGAAGCGGGTCACCGGATTGCGGCCTTCGTGCTCGTGGTTGTCATGCGGGCGCAACAGGATGGCCGCAAGCGCCGGCGACAAGGTCAGCGAGTTGATGGCGGAGATCACCGTCGCGACCGCGATCGTCACGGCGAACTGCAGGTAGAATTGACCGGCAATACCCGGGATGAAGGCGGTCGGCACGAAGACTGCGGTCAGGACGAGCGAGATGGCGATTACCGCCGCGCCGACCTCGTCCATGGTCACATGCGCCGCCTCTCGCGGCGTCATGCCGCGCGCCAGATTGCGCTCGACATTCTCGACGACGACGATCGCATCGTCGACCACGATGCCGATCGCCAGCACCAGGCCGAAGAGGGTCAGCATGTTGAGCGAGAAGCCGAAGGCGAAGAGCAGGGCGAATGTGCCGATCAGCGAGACCGGAATGGCGACGATCGGAATGATCGCGGTGCGCCAGGACTGGAGGAAGACGATGACCACCAGCGCGACGAGGATCACCGCCTCGCCGATCGTCAAGTAGACCTCGTCGATCGACTCCGAGATGAACTCGGTGGGGTTGTAGATGATCCTGTATTCGAGGCCTTCCGGAAAATCCCGGGAAAGGTCGGCCATCGTTGCCTGGATCGCGTCCGCCGCCGCAAGCGCATTGGTGCCGGGACGCGAGAAGATGCCGAGGGCGACGGCCGGGCTGCCGTTCAGATAGCTGTTGGTCACATATTCGCGCGCGCCTAGCTCGACGCGAGCGACGTCCTGCAACTGCACGAGCCTGCCATCCTCGGTCGCCTTGACGATCACATAACGGAATTGCCGGGCGTCACTGAAGCGGCCGTCGGTGGTGACGGTGTATTGAAAGGCACTGTCGCCCGACATCGGCGGACCACCGATCGAGCCGCCGGAGACCTGGACGTTCTGCTGGCGCAGCGCCTCGACGACATCGCCGGACGTCATGCCGTAGGCCGAGAGTTTCTGCGGATCGAGCCAGACCCGAAGCGCATATTCGCGTTCGCCGAAGAGGAGGACGTCGCCGACGCCGTCGAGCCGAACGAGCAGGTCGCGAATGCGCGAGCGGGCATAGTTGGAGACATAGAGCTGGTCGTAGCGGTCGTTCGGCGAGAGCAGGTGAACGACCATCATCAGGTCCGGCGAGCTCTTGGTGGTGGTGACGCCGATGCGCCTGACGTCTTCCGGCAAGCGCGGCTCGGCGATCGAGACGCGGTTCTGCACCAGCACCTGCGCCTGATCGAGGTCCGTGCCGAGCTTGAAGGTAATCGTCAGCGACATCGACCCGTCGGCGGTCGAGTAGGAGGACATGTAGAGCATGTTCTCGACGCCGTTGATCTCCTGTTCGAGCGGGGTCGCGACGGTGTTGGCAACGGTCTCCGCATCCGCTCCCGGATAGGAGGCCCTGACGACGATGGTGGGCGGGGCGATTTCCGGATATTGCGCCACCGGCAGCTGGAAATAGGCGATGCCGCCGACGATCAGGAGCACGATCGACAGCACCGAAGCGAAGATCGGCCGGTCGACGAAGAAGTGCGCAAATCTCATTGGGCATTCTCCGCCGAGTGCGCTGCCTCCTGCGGCAGCACGACGAGTTCCGGCTTCACCTTGACGCCCGGCCGCGCACGCATGATCCCGTTGACGATGATCGTCTCGTCGCCCGTCAGGCCGCTGCGGATAACCCGGTAACCATGTAGCCGCGGCCCGAGGCGCACCGCCTTTGTGGCGACGCTTCCGTCTTCGCCGACCACATAGACGACGCGTTCGTTCTGGTCGGCGGCGATGGCCTCGTCGGGAACGAGGATCGCCTGATAGGTGTTGGAACCTTCGACCTCGACGCGCCCGAACAGGCCCGGCTGCAGAATGAAATTGGGATTCTCGAAGCGGGCACGCAAACGCATCGTGCCCGTCTGATTGTCGACCCGGTTCTCGGAAAAGTCGAGCTTGCCTTCGAAGGGTGGTTCCGTGGCGTCGGCAATCGTCACCAGCACCGAGAGCGCTCCTGCGCCCTCCTGCAGCGCGCTGCCGCGTTCACGCGCCGTGCGCGCATAGGAAAGCAGCCGCCGCTCGTCGACATCGAAATAGAAATCGATCGGATCGAGCGAGACGATCGTCGTCAACACAGTCTCGTCCGCCTGGACGAGGTTACCGGGCGAAATCCATCGCCGGTCGACGCGGCCACTGAGCGGCGCGGTGATCGTGGTGTATTCGAGATCAAGCCTGGCCCGATCGACGGCCGCCTGTGCGCCGCGCATATTGGCCTGCGCGGCAAGCAGCGCGCGACGATCGTCGTCTAGCCTGGAAACGGAGAGCGTGCCCGTACCGGCGAGCGATTCGGTCCGCTTGAACTGCGCTTCGGCGAAGCTGAGCGTCGACTGTGCCGAGGCAAGCGACGCCTCCGCCTGGGAAAGAGCCAGGCGGAACGGTCGCTGGTCGATAACGAAGAGCTTGTCGCCCTTCTTCACCAGCGCCCCATCGGTAAAGAACACCTGATCGAGATAACCGCCGACGCGCGAACGGATCGAAACCTCGTCCACGGCTGCAAAGCGGCCGATGAATTCATCGGCATCGATGACGTCGCGCACCACCGGCTTGGCGACAGTCACCGCCGGCATTTGCGCATCCTGCGCCGCTGCCGGTGTCGACATGAGTAGGGAGATGGAAATGCCGACGATCGCCGGCAGACGCCACTTTCGCAACATGCACGCTCTCCAGGCACTTGACCATCAAGATCGCCCGGCGCGGGTTGGAATCAATCCAGTTGCCGTGGCGACATTTTCGAGCCCCGGGGCATTTGCCTCAGGGTAGCGCCAAAGCGGGGAAGAGGAAGGGTGCATGCGGCTATTCCGCACGCATTTCGCTCTGGCTTCTAGATCGACATGGGAACTTGCGATAGCGGCCGCTCGATACGGCTCTGATTTTGCGCGCTAACCTGCCACCATTTTCAAACTCTGTCACTGAAAAAAGCATTGGCGCGCAGGCGCCAGAAAATGGCTAGGCGCCGCTTCAGCGGCCGAACGCGTCCGATGCCTAGGACCAGAATTCCGGGATCGTTTCGCCAAGCCGGGCACCGAGCCGGAGCGGCGCGATCTTTTCGGCAAGTCCGGTGCGGTCGGAGATCTCCACGCCGACGCCGCAGATGGTGGCTGGACCGGATGCCGCCTCGAAGCGGCCCTTGGGCATCTTGGAGATGAAACGATTGAGCGGCTCTTCCTTCTCCATGCCAAGCGAGGAATCGTAGTCGCCGCACATGCCGGCGTCGCTGATATAGCCGGTGCCGCCGTTGAGGATCTGGTGATCGGCGGTCGGCACATGGGTATGGGTGCCTACCACGAGGCTGGCGCGCCCGTCGACGAAGTGGCCGAAGCACTGTTTCTCGCTTGTCGCCTCGGCATGGAAGTCGAAGACCACGGCATCGGCCTGTTCTCCGAGCGGGCAGGCCTCGAGAATCGCCTCGGCGCATTTGAACGGGTCATCGAGCTCCGGATGCATGAAGACCCGGCCCATGACATTGGCGACCAGCACGCGGGCGCCGTTGCGGGCAAAGAACAGGTTGGACCCGCGACCGGGCGTGCCGGCCGGATAGTTCGCCGGGCGCAGGAACTGGTCGTGCCGCTCGCAGAAGACCACGGCCTCCTTTTGGTCCCAGACATGGTTGCCGGTCGTCACCACGTCGGCACCGGCGCTGATCGTCTCCAGGAAGATGTCCTCGGTGATGCCGAAGCCGCCGGCGGCGTTCTCGCCATTGACGACGATGAAGTCGAGCTTGAGATCACCTACCAGTCCCGGGAGGCGCTCCCAGACCGCAGTACGGCCCGTCTTGCCAACCATATCTCCCAGAAACAGAAGTCGCATGCTGCTCAATCCCGCTTGGATCACGATGATCAAGGTCGAATCCACCCAAATCAGCGCGCTCAAAAATGTCGAAAACCGCTCTCCGTCAACACGGCGTCCAGCGCCACGTCATGCGGTTCCGCCGGCACTGATGCCACTTCCTGGCAGTCGAATGCAATCCCGATCAGGCGCGGCACGTGGCCTTTGCTGCGCAATCGGTCGATCGCGCGGTCATAATAACCGGCGCCGTAGCCGATACGATGGCCAACCGCGTCAAAGGCGGAGAGCGGCACCAGCATGATGTCCGGGTCGAGTTCCGGTGCTTCCGGGCCTGGACCCGTCGTCCCGAAACCGGTTTCGACAACCGCCACGCCGTCGGCGAGCTCGCGAAACACGATGGTCTTCTTGTCGAGGATCACCGGCAGGCAAAGTCGCGCACCGCGATCCTTGAGCCGCACCATCAGCGGCCGGATGTCCGCCTCCGATCGGATCGGCCAGAAGCCCGAAACGACGTGGCCGGGATCGAGGGCGATGATCTCGGCGGCGTGATCCGCCATCGCAAGGCTCGCCTCGATCCGAGCTTCCGCCGGCATGGCGTCGCGCATGGCCAGACGCTCCGTCCGCAGCGCGGCCTTCAAGTCCTTCGGTGACATCAAGCCTCCCTTTCGGCAAACCGTTCTTGACGGGCCACGAGATAGTGCAGATCGCAGGCGAACTGAACCCGTGCCCCCCCGTCGCTTTTGCAACATTTCGCGACAGACCTCCACCCTTCCCATATCGAAACAGCATTAACTCGCTCTTCACCACTTGCCGCAGTTCGGCTTCGCAGGACGCCCTGCGCATGCAAATAGGTCCATGCTTTCAATGATTGGACGAGTCGGCGATCTGCCGAGCGTTCTGAAGGAGAGGGCGTGTCCATGACGGACAGGATCGACCAGCTCGGCCCGCTCGAACTGCGCTGCCTCACCCTTGCGGCCCGTGGCCGGACGCGGCTGGAGATGATGCGCGAAACCGACATTCCGATGGAACGGATCGACCAGGCCCTGGAAGAGGCCATGCGCAAGCTGCAGGCCAACAGTGTCGCGGAAGCCGTCTTCCGCGCCGCCAGGCTCGACCTTATCTCATAGCATCCAATGGGAATGCCGAACCGGGTCCGGCCACCATCCGGCCGACGATGGCTCGCTCTCGGGGTGACTGGCGTCGGCGATGAGGTGCGGATCGCAACGGTCGCCGACCAGCGTCCAATAGGCCTCGATTGCGCGGCGCAACCGGAAATGTTCGACGGCGGCCACCCACGGGGAGGATTGCCGGGAGGTCGGAGATGCAGGCACAACCAGTACAGGCATGACAGGAGCCTCGATAAGACGGGACGACCGATCTTCCGCCCTTCGTTGACATGAGACAAACGAATTGCGAACATGACTATCATCAGATTCTCTAATGGCGATGCCATGTCTCTTCCGCTCGACAGCGACCTGCTCAGAACCTTTCTTGCGGTTGCCGATACGGGTAACCTGACGCGGGCTGCCGATGCCGTTCGCCGCACGCAGTCGGCCGTCAGCATGCAGATCAAGAAACTCGAGGATCTTCTCGGCTTCACACTGTTCGAGCGTCACTCCCGGGGCGTCGTGCTGACGGCGCAGGGCCGGCGCCTCGTCGACAGTGCGCGGCGGATCGTTGCGCTCCTCGACGACACGGCGGCGGCCCTGCGCGAGCCTGCCCTGGATGGCTCGGTCCGCATCGGAATATCGGAGGAATATATCAACTCCACCCTGCCGAAGGCGCTCGGCGCTTTCGCCGCAACTCACCCGAATGTCGAGGTGACGGTGCAGCAGGGACATTCGATGTCCAATCTGACATCGCTTGAGGCGGGCGAGATCGACATCGCCGTCGTCTTCGAGCCCGGAGGCCGCACCAGGAATGAAGTGTTGATGGTGGATCCCACCGTCTGGGCCAGCTCCGACCAGCACGGCACATACGAGCGGCGGCCGGTGCCGATCGCCACCTATACCCATTATGAAGGCGGGTGGTGCGACGATCTCGCCATGCTTAGTCTGAAGAAGCGAGGCATCGCGTGTCGTGTTGCCTATGTCAGCCGCACGAGCAGCGGCCTGATCGCCGCGGTCGTTTCAGGTCTCGCCATCGCCCCGATGTCGCGCAGCGCCATACCCGCCGGCTGCCGCGAGCTGGCCGAAGAGGACGGCTTCGGCATCATTGACATGTCGAACGTCGTCTTGCGTACAAGGCCGGATCATCGTTCCCCGACGATCGACGCAATGGCCGAGGCCATTCGCCGTGCCTTTCGGGGCACCGATTGAAAAGGAAGGAGTGCGATCCACGACGACCGGTGGATTGTTTACGATCCCGGGTACCTACAAAGTAGGTGGGCACCGTGTGTCCAGACCCACGAGTCCGGACAGGGACAGTTCCCTTGAGATCGTGTATGGCCCCGGGGATTGTGGTTCCTGTCGGGAAGCGCAGACCGCCGGGCAGATATAGAACGTCTTGACCGTTTTCGCCAGAGCGGGTTCTGCGGAAAACGCGCTCAAATCGACAATTCGCTGTCCGGAAGCCCGGGTGACTTCAATTTGCCGGGGCGACCGACCGGCCGTTGAGCTTGGCGGTGATATCCTGGATCTGCGCCGTGACCTCCGCCAGCGCCGAGGCGAGCGTTTCCTCACTTCTCGCCTGGTCGGAAAGGTCCGCGTCGCGACTGTTTTTCAGGTTGCCGACCTCGGCCTCGAGGTTCTTCAGCCGCCGATTGACCTCGCTCAGCTCGTCCATGACCATAATGCCAGCCATCACGGTCAGCCGCAGGTCACCGATTTCGCCGAACTGTCCTTTGAGATGGCTGACATATTGATCGAACCGGGCGGCGAGATCGCTCAAGTGATCCTCCTGCCCCTCCTCGCAGGCCATGCGATAGGCCTTGCCGTCGATCGTCACCGTCACCTGTGCCATGCTTCAAGAACCTCAGCGATCCAGCACTGCCCGAATGGTTTCCATCGCCGTCACCAAGCGACGGGAAACCTCGCGATTGACCTCTTCCAGTCGATTGGCCCGGAACTGCGATTGGTCGAGTTCCTGCGCCAGCCGCGACCGGTCCGTATTGACCCGGCGCACTTCGCCCTCGAACTCGCTCACGTCCTTTTCCTTGTCAAAGCGGCCGTCGATTGCGATTTCAAGAGACTGAACCGCGTTTCGCAATTCCTCGATCGCCGCATTGACCGTCTTTGCAGGCATCTCTTTCGAAACCTCTCCAGAGGGGTGAGCAGGCTGGAACGCCTTCTCATTGCCCAAACAAGGTGGCAGAGCGATCCACGTATAACGCCTGAACACGTCTCGCTCCGCGCTCCGAATCGACCAGGGTTCCGGCCACCTCGGATCGCCCTTTTTAAACCCAATACATAAGTCTCAACAATGGCGCCTTCGCCAATTGCCCCCTGCAAGCTGTGGATCGCTGATTTTATCTGCAAATGATATGCTTGCGGCGCGATCCCGCGACCCGGGAAAGATCGCAAAAACGTTGCCATCACGGGCGGCGGAAGGCCTGTATTTGTTGACTCGGGCGGCGCACCTGCTATGTGTTCGGCCGCTTCTCGTACGGTCTTTGGAGGATAGAGACCGTCCCCTGACCACCGAACGCAAACGGAACAGTCATGATCTCTCGCGAAAAACACGACCGGATGGCGAATGCGATCCGTTTCCTCTCCATGGACGCCGTTGAGAAGGCAAATTCCGGCCACCCTGGTCTCCCGATGGGGGCGGCCGACATAGCAACGGTTCTCTTCACCCGCTACCTGAGCTTCGACCCGAAGAACCCCGCCTGGCCGAACCGCGACCGCTTCGTGCTGTCGGCCGGCCACGGCTCGATGCTGCTCTATTCGCTGCTCTATCTCACCGGCTACGAAGACATCACCATCGACGAAATCAAGAATTTCCGACAGCTCGGCTCGCGCACGGCAGGCCATCCGGAATATGGCCACGCCGCCGGCATCGAGACGACGACGGGCCCGCTCGGACAGGGAATCGCCAACGCCGTCGGCATGGCGCTCGCCGAGCGCAAGCTGCGCGACGAGTTCGGCAGCGACCTCATCGAGCACCATACCTATGTGATCGCCGGCGACGGCTGCCTGATGGAAGGCATCAGCCAGGAAGCGATCGCGCTTGCCGGCCACTTGAAGCTCAACAAGCTCATCGTCTTCTGGGACGACAACAACATTTCGATCGACGGGCCGATCTCGATCGCCGACTCGACCGACCAGCACGCCCGCTTCCGCGCCAGCAAGTGGCACACGATCGCCGTCGACGGCCACGATCCGGAAGCGATCGCCGCCGCGATCGAGGAAGCGCAGAAGTCCGACAAGCCGACGATGATCGCCTGCAAGACCGTTATCGGCTTCGGCGCCCCGAACAAGGCCGGCACCCACAAGGTGCACGGCTCGCCGCTTGGCGCCGAGGAAGTCGCCGCCACCCGCAAGGCGCTCGGCTGGCAAGCCGAAGCCTTCGCCGTTCCCGCCGACGTGCTCGACGCCTGGCGTTTCGCCGGCAAGCGCTCGGCCGAGACCCGCAAGGCATGGGAAGCGCGGCTCGAGGCTGCCGAGACGAAGGCTGATTTCGTCCGCCGTTTCTCCGGCGAGCTCGAAGCCGGCCTTGCCCCGGCGATCAGCGCCTACAAGCAGAAACTTGCGGAAACCAAGCCGTCGCCGGCAACCCGCAAGGCTTCCGAAGATGCGCTGGAAGTTATCAACGGCGTGCTCAACGAGACGATCGGCGGCTCGGCCGACCTGACCGGCTCCAACAATACCAAGACGAGCCAGACCCATTCGATCACGCCGGACAATTTCTCCGGCCGTTACGTCCACTACGGCGTCCGCGAGCACGGCATGGCTGCCGCCATGAACGGTATGGCGCTGCATGGCGGTCTGATCCCCTATTCCGGCGGCTTCCTGATCTTCTCGGACTATTGCCGTCCGTCGATCCGCCTTGCCGCCCTGATGGGCATCCGCGTCATTCACGTCCTGACGCACGATTCCATCGGCCTCGGCGAGGACGGGCCGACGCACCAGCCGGTCGAGCACCTGGCCGCGCTGCGCGCCATCCCCAACCTCCTGGTGTTCCGCCCGGCCGACGCCACGGAAACGGCGGAATGCTGGCAGCTGGCCCTTGAAAGCCACAACCGCCCGTCCGCCATCGCGCTGACCCGTCAGAACCTGATGGCGGTGCGCACCGAATACAAGGAAGAGAACCTCTGCGCCCGCGGCGCCTATGACCTGGTCCCCGCGAGCGACGCGAAGGTGACGATCTTCGCCACCGGCTCGGAAGTCGAAATCGCCGTCAAGGCGAGCCAGGCGCTGACCGCCAAGGGCATTTCCACCCGCGTGGTTTCCGTGCCCTGCATCGAGCTCTTCGCCGAGCAGAGCGATGATTATCAGCAGGCGATCATCGGCAATTCGCCGGTCAAGATCGCGATCGAAGCGGGCGTCCGTCAGGGCTGGGATCACATCATCGGCAGTGACGGCGTCTTCGTCGGCATGTCGAGCTTCGGCGCTTCCGGTCCCTACAAGGAGCTCTACAAGCACTTCGGGCTTACGCCGGAAGCGGTTGTCGCTGCCGCCGAAGCCAAGCTGTCCTGATCAAGCCGGAGGGCGCTCTTGTGGCGCCCTCCATTCGTTCACCCACGCCTTTCTGATAAGGAGAGACCCGACATGACAGTGAAAGTCGCCATCAATGGTTTCGGCCGCATCGGCCGCAACGTGCTTCGCGCCATCGTCGAATCCGGCCGCACGGATATCGAAGTCGTCGCGATCAACGATCTTGGTCCGGTCGAAACCAACGCCCACCTGTTGCGCTTCGACTCCATCCACGGCCGATTCCCGGCCGACGTGAAGGTCGACGGTGACACGATCATCATCAACAACGGCAAGCCGATCAAGGTGACCGCCATCCGCAACCCGGCCGAGTTGCCGCACAAGGACCTCGGCGTCGACATCGCGATGGAATGCACCGGCATCTTTACCGCGCGCGACAAGGCAGCCGCCCATCTGGAAGCCGGCGCCAAGCGCGTCATCGTCTCGGCACCGGCCGACGGCGCCGACCTGACAGTCGTCTACGGCGTCAACCACGACAAGCTGACGAAGGATCACCTCGTCATCTCCAACGCATCCTGCACGACTAACTGCCTGGTGCCGGTCGCCAAGGTGCTGAACGACGCCATCGGCATCGACCACGGCATGATGACGACGATCCACTCCTACACCAACGACCAGCCGTCGCTCGACCAGATGCACAAGGATCTCTACCGCGCCCGTGCTGCGGCTCTGTCGATGATCCCGACCTCCACCGGTGCTGCCAAGGCCGTAGGCCTCGTGCTGCCGGAACTGAAGGGCAAGCTTGACGGTGTCTCCATGCGTGTGCCGACCCCGAACGTCTCGGTTGTCGACTTGAAGTTCGTCGCCAAGCGCGACACGACCAAGGAAGAGATCAACGCCGCCATCAAGGCTGCAGCCGACGGCCCGCTCAAGGGCATCCTTGGCTATACGCTGCAGCCGAATGTCTCGATCGATTTCAATCATGACCCGCATTCCTCGGTCTTCCATATGGACCAGACCAAGGTGATGGAAGGCAAATTCGTGTCGATCCTGTCCTGGTACGACAACGAGTGGGGCTTCTCGAACCGCATGGCGGATACGGCGGTCGCCCTCGGCAAGCTGCTCTAAGACCGATGTTCCGGGCCCTTTCCTCAACGACGGTGCGCTGGCGTCCGCTCGAGGGGGAAGGGCTCGAACATCTGACGATCCGACCCCTAGACGCATCCATCGGCGCGGCCATCCGCGCCGAAAGCGTTCTGATCGGCGAGCGCGGCGGGGCCGCCTACGGGGTTCGCTACCGCATCGATTGCGACGCCGGCTGGCGTGTCACGTCCTTCGTCGTCGAGACGACCGACGGACGCCGGCTCCATCTCCTCTCCGACGGCGGCGGCCATTGGCGCACCGCCAAGGGAGTCGCCCTCCCCCACTTCGACGGCTGCATCGACATCGACCTGGCCGGCACACCCTTCACCAATACCCTGCCGATCCGCCGGTTGAGCCTCACGCGTGCTTCCGGCACCGCAAAGCTCAAGATGCTCTACGTGCCGTTCGACAGCTTCGAGCCGACGGTTGACGGCCAGCACTACACGTGCCTCGAGGACGGCAAGCTCTATCGCTACGAGGCGGAAGACCGAAGCTTCACCGCCGACCTGCCGGTCGACGAGGACGGCCTCGTCATCGACTATCCCACCCTTTTTCAGAGACTATCACTGGAGACGAACTGATGACTTTCAAGACCCTCGACGATCTGACCGACATCGCCAGCAAGCGCGTGCTGGTGCGCGTCGATCTCAACGTGCCGGTCAAGGACGGTCAGGTGACCGATACCACCCGCATCGAGCGCGTGGCGCCGACCATTCGCGAACTCTCCGAAAAGGGTGCCAAGGTCATCCTGCTCGCCCATTTCGGCCGTCCGAAAGGCGAGCCCGTCGCCGACATGTCGTTGAAGACGATCGCCCCCGCTGTCGAGGAAATCCTCGACCAGCGCGTCCACTTCGCCGCCGACTGCATCGGCGACAAGGCCGCCAACGCGATTGCCGAAATGAATGACGGCGACGTGCTGCTGCTCGAAAACACCCGCTTCCACAAGGGCGAGGAAAAGAACGATCCGGCCTTCGTCGCCGCCCTCGCCGCCAACGGCGATATCTATGTCAATGACGCCTTCTCAGCCGCTCATCGCGCCCACGCCTCGACCGAGGGCCTGGCGCACCATCTGCCCGCCTTTGCCGGCCGCACCATGCAGGCCGAACTCGAGGCGCTCGAAAAGGGCCTCGGTAATCCGAAGCGGCCGGTCGTCGCCATCGTCGGCGGCGCCAAGGTGTCGACCAAGATCGACCTCCTGCAGAATCTCGTGAAGAAGGTCGACGCCCTCGTTATCGGTGGCGGCATGGCCAATACCTTCCTCGCAGCGCAGGGCATCGACGTCGGCAAGTCGCTCTGCGAACATGATCTGGCCGAAACGGCAAAGGCGATCGTCGCGGCAGCCTCCGCGGCCGGATGCGCGATCGTGCTCCCGGAAGACGGCGTGATTGCCCGCGAGTTCAAGGCGGGTGCGGACAACGAAATCGTCGACATCAAGGCTATCCCCGCCGACGCGATGATGCTCGACGTCGGCCCGAAATCGGTCGAAGCCATCAACCACTGGATTTCGCGCGCCGAGACGCTCGTCTGGAACGGTCCGCTCGGCGCCTTCGAGATCGCCCCCTTCGACAAGGCGACGGTGGCTGCCGCCAAGCATGCGGCCGCCCGCACGAGGCAGGGTTCGCTCGTCTCGGTCGCCGGCGGCGGCGACACGGTTGCCGCCCTCAACCACGCCGAGGTCGCCGACGATTTCACCTATGTTTCAACCGCCGGCGGTGCCTTCCTCGAATGGATGGAGGGCAAGCCGCTGCCGGGCGTCGATATCCTCCACCAACAGAAGTAACAGCACGTGCCTCGACCCGGGCAAACGGATAGGTCCGGGTCGACGACCGAAAATAATTATGATATTTCAAACGATTAAAATTATTTAAATCGTTTTAGTCTGTTTTACTGCCATTTTCCCGCAGGGTATCTTCTGTTATCGCGCCTTCCGTTCGGCGGTGCGAAAGGCGCTTTTCGCGTCTTTCACACCGAGACTATTCATGCGCTGTTCCCGCTGGGACCGGCGCTGTGCGAAGGAGAAAAAGATGAGCGAAAGACTGGAAGATATTGCGGTTGCCATGGTCGCCAACGGCCGGGGCCTGCTCGCTGCCGACGAGTCGACCGCAACGATCACAAAGCGCTTCGACGGCATTGGGCTGGAATCCACCGAGACCTCGCGCCGCGACTATCGCGAGATGCTGCTGCGTTCGGATGACGCGATGCGCAACTATATCTCCGGCGTCATTCTCTATGAGGAAACCCTGTTCCAAAAAGCGGCCGACGGCACGCCGCTCGTCGACATCATCAAGAACGCCGGCTCGATCCCCGGCATCAAGGTAGACACGGGCGCCAAGCCGCTGCCGCATTTCCCCAATGAGACGATCACCGAAGGCCTCGACGGCCTCGCCGCCCGCCTTGCCAAGTATTACGAAGCGGGTACTCGCTTTGCCAAGTGGCGCGGCGTCATCGCCGTCTCTGACGCCCTGCCGAGCTTCGGCGCGATCAAGGCGAACGCCCACGCGCTCGCCCGCTATGCGACACTCTGCCAGGAAGCCAAGATCGTCCCGATCGTCGAGCCGGAAGTGCTGATGGACGGTGCTCCGGGCGACCATTCGATCGATCGGTCAGAAGAAGTCACCGAATGGGTGCTGCGCACGGTCTTCGAGGAACTCGGCGACCTGCGCGTGAAGCTCGAAGGCATGATCCTCAAGCCGAGCATGGTGATCGACGGCAAGAAGGCCCGCAAGGCTTCGTTCGAAGAGGTTGCAGAGCGCACCATCAAGGTGCTGAAGCGCACCGTGCCGGCCGCCGTCCCGGGCATTGCCTTCCTGTCCGGCGGCCAGTCCACCGAAGAAGCGACCGCGCATCTCTCCGCCATGAACACGGCGCACGACCTGCCCTGGAAGCTGACCTTCTCCTATGGTCGCGCCCTGCAGCAGGAAGCGCTGAATGCCTGGAACGGCAAGCCGGAGAACGTCGCTGCTGGCCAGCGCGCCTTCACCCATCGCGCCAAGATGTGCAGCCTCGCCGCCAAGGGCAGCTGGAAGAAGGACCTCGAACAGGCCGCCTGACGGCGGCGCATCGGACTATAGGGAGAGAGGAGAAGGCCCGGCGGCAGAGCGATGTCGCCGGGCCTTTCATTTGAGCGGCGGCGTTGCCATCACCCGCAGCAATTGTCAGGGAGACAAGTTTGCGGTTTCGGCCGGGCTGGCAACGATCTTACATCTGTGCCATCTCCGATTGGCCAAGGGCTCCTATGAATACGGTCTCCTACGTCACCGTCGACGTCTTCACCGCCGAGCGTTTTGCCGGCAACCAGCTAGCCGTCATTCCGGACGCACGCGGCCTGAGTGATGAACAGATGCAGGCGATCGCCGCGGAGTTCGGCTATTCGGAAACCACCTTCGTGCTGCCGCCCGACGATCCGGCGAACACCGCTCGCGTGCGCATTTTCACGCCGACGGCCGAAGTGCCCTTCGCCGGCCACCCGAATGTCGGCACCGCCTTCGTGCTCGGGCGGCAGGAGGAAATCTTCGGCAGGACAGTGGGCAACAAGCTGCGTTTCGAAGAGAAGGCGGGGCTGGTCGAGGTCACACTTCTGAGCGAGAACGGCATTCTCACCGGAGCACGGATCGTCGCTCCACAGCCGCTTGCCGTAGGGCCGATCATCGACCCCGTGACGATCGCGTCCTGCGCCTCGCTGCAGCCGCAAGACGTGAGTGAACGCGGCCACCCGCCGGTGCGCATCTCGGTCGGCCTCGCCTTTGCGGTCGCCGAGCTCAGCGACGTCGATACGCTCTCACGGGCAAGGCCCAATGTCAGTGCCTTCCACGAGGCGAACGCCCGTTATCCGCTCGCCGAGGACAGTTTCAGCCTGCATCTTTATGCCCGGACCCCCGAGCGCCCCTGGCAGATCAGGGCGCGCATGTTCGCACCGCTCGACAATGTCATAGAGGACCCGGCGACCGGCAGTGCCTCGGCGGCACTCGGCGCCTACCTCGTTTCGCTTCTTCCGCAGCCCGACGCCGAAATCGAGATTACGATCGAGCAGGGCGTGGAAATGGGCCGCCGCAGCCTCATAACCGTCCGCGTCAGCAAGAAGGACGGCGCGGTCCGCGAGGTCAGCGTCTCCGGCGATTGCGTGGCGGTGATGCGCGGGTTGATCGAAGTCTGAGCTTACCGCGGGGCCGGGATCAGCACTTCCCGGGGCTGCAGTCCGCCATCGTCTGGAGGAGCGCGCGGAAGCGAGGATGATCGCGAATGGCGTTTAGGTCAGAGTCCTGTTCGAACCACTGGATATGGTAGCTGGAACTCTGCGGCACCACGGTCTCCAGCAAGTTGAGCGCGCGCTCGCTCTCACCAAGCAAGGAATACACGCAGGCAGCATTATACTGTGCGACCACATCGTCCGGATCGATCGCCAGCGCGCGCGTCAGCCATTCCTTGGCGCGCTCCCCTTCGCCCATATGTGCGAGCGCGAGGGCACCCCGGTGAGCGGGGCTCGCATTTTCCGGATGCCGCTCCAACGCGCTTTTCGCCCGCTCGATTCCGATCCGTGCCCAGCGCTGGCGCTCGGCTTCCATACCGAGCGAGAAATAGCAGCCCATCAAATGAATCGGCGAAAAGTAATCATCCGGCCGGATCTCGGCCGCGCGCTTAAAGAACTGCACCGCTTCCTGAAACCGGCCCTGTGCAAACAAGAAGCGACCATAATATAAATTCGCCTCATAGAGCGAAGGGCTGAGCGCCAGAGCCTGACGGAATTCGCGCCCAGCCTCTTCCGTTTGGCCGTCGTGAGTCAATGCCAATCCGCGTGAGGCATGCGCTTCCGCCAGATTCGGATCAAGAGCCAGCGCCTTGGCGCTCATCTCGAAAATGCTCTCGAGCGGAAACTCCTTTTCGTGCCAATCCCGGATTGCACATTCGCATTCAGCGATCCCTGCATAGGCACGGGCATAGTTCGGATCGAGTTCGACGGCCTTCAGGAACATCCGACGCGCAAGTAGCAGGTAGGAGCGGGTCCAGGTATGCGAGAACTGCCGGCCACGCAGATAATAGGTATAGGCTTCCACGGAGGTGGTCGGATCGCTCTCGATCGCCTTCTTCTCCTCCGGCAGCAGTTTGATCTTCAACTGGTCGACGATCGCATGAGTGATCTCGTCCTGGATGGCGAAGATGTCGGTGAGGTCGCGATCGTAACGGTCGGCCCATAGATGCCCGCCGGTATGCGCGTCGATGAGCTGGCCGGTGATGCGGACGCGCTCGCCGACCTTGCGCACGCTGCCCTCCAGAATGAACCGCACCCCGAGTTCGTGGGCGGCCTGCTTCACCTTCACGGCTTTGCCCTTGTAGGTGAACACGGTGTTGCGGGCGACGACATGCAGTCGCGAGATCTTCGACAGATCGGTAATGATATCCTCGGTGATGCCGTCGGAGAAATATTCCTGCTCCGGATCGTGGCTCATATTGGTGAACGGCAGAACGCCGATCGACAACTCATAGCCCGACTCGAGCGAAGGGGTCGCAGTCTCCGGCTCCTGCCGGGCGGCCGCATCGCCGAGCGCGACCGTATAGACGCGGATGTTCGGCGCGATGTTCTTCAGGCTGTATTCGCCCTTGTCTACGAAGCCGAGGTCCAGTCTCGATCCGACCTGATCGCGCACCGACGAAGATACCGCAATGCCGGAGGGATCGGCGAGCCCCTCCAGCCGCGCCGCAACGTTGACGCCGTCGCCGAAGATGTCGCCCTCCTCGACGATCACGTCGCCGAGATGGATGCCGATCCTGAGCTCGATGCGCCTGCTCCTCGGCAGGCCCTCGTTGCGGACGAGCATGCCGCGCTGGATCTCGGCCGCGCAGGCAACCGCATTCACGACGCTCGAGAATTCGATGAGCATGCCGTCGCCGGACAGTTTGACGATGCGCCCCTTATGCTCGGCGATCTTCGGCTCCAGGCACTCGCGGCGATGCCGTTTCAGCGCGGCCAGCGTACCCGCCTCATCGGTTCCCATCAGACGGCTGTAGCCCACGACGTCGGCAGCGAGAATGGCGGTCAGGCGGCGTTCCAAGAGTGCCTCGATTTTCATCTTGTGGCCGAGCACGGTAATTTAACCTTTTCTTGACTGCATGTCGTGCGCAGACTTCGTATTTCGGCCGCAAGTGTAGCCCGGCCCCGCAAATTTAGCTGTTTCTAAGGGAACGCCCGGACGGTCGCGCATTGCGTGCGCATGTGGTATCCGCGGGAGGAGGGATGCTGCGCGGCCGCCTGCCGCTACGGCCGGACGAGCACCGTGACCATCATGACGGCGATGGCGAAGACGGCGATCTTCCAGAAATCCCGCCGCTGCCTGAGGCCGGGATATCCGAGCGGCTTGATGAGCTGCAAACACATGGCGATCAAGAGGAGAAGCGTCAGTGCCTTCGACATTCATTTATTCCGGAGAATTCCGCGGTCATCGTCGCGACGTCATACGGCCGTCACTTTTCGTCGCATAGAGGGCTATTGTTTTCGCCGCCGATTTGCAATGACCGGCGGTAGCGATTCCGGTTGGCACGGCGCCACGCGCCGTCACAACTTGCCGGCCGCAGAACGATTTTCGGATGGACGATGAGAAACAATCTGCTTCCCGTTACCGCACTGTTGCTCGGCACGCTGTTCCTCTTCCTTGGAAACGGTCTGCAAGGTCTTCTCCTGCCGGTGCGCGGCACATCGGAAGGCTATCCGACAACCATTCTCGGCCTGATCGGCACGTCCTGGGCCGCCGGCTTCGTGCTGGGCTGCTTTTTCGCGCCTAATGTCGTCAAGCGCATTGGGCATGTGCGGGCTTTCAGTGTCTTCACGGCCCTGATCGCGATCGTTTCTCTTTTGACGGGCTTAATGATCGACCCCATCTGGTGGCTTGTCTTGCGCGCACTGACGGGATTCTCGACGGCCGGCACGTCGATGATCATCGAAAGCTGGCTGAACGAACGCGCCACCAATGAAAGCCGGGGGGTGATCTTCTCCCTCTATATCGCCATCACCCTCTTCGGTGTCGTCGGCGGGCAGATGATGATTCCCTTCGGCGAGACGACCACCACCTTCTTCTTCATGGTCTGCGGCATCCTTTATTGCGTCGCGATGCTGCCGACGCTGCTGTCCAAGGCCGCCTCGCCGACGCCGCTGAAACAGGTGCGGCTCGACCTTCGCGGCCTTTATCGCAATTCGCCGGTTTCCTTTCTCGGCATCCTGCTGATCGGCATCGCCAACGGCGCCTTCGGCACCCTCGGCGCCGTCTTCGGCCGCCAAGCGGGGCTTTCCGACAGCGCCGTCGCGGCAATGATGAGCGTCGCGATCTTCTCCGGGGCGGTCATGCAACTGCCGGCCGGTCGAGTTTCCGACCGGGTCGATCGCCGCTACGTGCTCGCCGTGCTTGCCGGCGTCGGTGCCCTGGCCGGTCTCCTCCTCTTCCTCGTCGAGCCAGGCCAGGTGTGGATCGTACTTACGCTGATCGCCATCTACGGCGCCGCCGCCAACGCGCTCTATCCGATCGCCGTCTCCCACGCCAACGACTTCGCCATGCCCGAGGATTTCGTCAAGGTCTCGGGCGGCCTCCTGCTGCTCTATGGCATCGGCACAATCATCGGCCCGACGATCGGCGGACCGGTTATGACCGCGACAGGCCCCTATGGCCTCTTCATGATCACGGCCTGTGCGCATATGCTGATTACCGCCTATGCGATCGTCCGCAGCCGCCGGCGCGCACCTGTGCCAGTCGCCGAACGCGAGACCTTCTCGCCGGTCAATGCCGGGGCGCCGACGACGCCGGAAAGCCTGCAGCTTTCCCCGCGTGCCGCACCGTTTGAGGAGGCACGAGGAGACATCGTCGACGATCCCGAAAAGGAGGAAAAAGCCAATGAGCCTGTTTGACGACGATCAGCCGAAGAAGAAGACCGCGCATGACATCGGCAGCGACCTCTCGCTGCTCTCCGCCGACGAGCTCACCGCGCGCATTGCGCTGTTGACGGAAGAAATCGCCCGACTGGAGGCGGAACGCGCCCGCAAATCGGCGAGCCGTTCGGCCGCCGAAGGGCTCTTCCGCTGACAGGAAGGCTCGCTGCGCGTCCGCGGAAGGACGCCACTTAACGGGATATTAGGCATTTTCTGCAATTCTCCGGGCATCCGGTCTTCCGGACTCAGACATTTTCACCAACTGGCGAATGGGTCTGATTTTTCTCCCTGTTTTACCTTGAGAGCCGCCCCGCGCGGCTCTTTTTTGTTTCGCGACAGCTAAATTCAAAGAATTGTGGAGATTAACCCTTTCTTAAGAATACCCTTGCGCGGAATGCGGTATCAGATCATTCTTCGAGCATAGAGGGGCCTCAAGGAAACTTTTCCCAAAGCCACTTCGTTACCTGACCGTGATGCGTTTTGAACCAGGGAAAGCAGGCCATGTCCGAGAGAGGATTGAATACCGTCAGTTTCGCAGGACACGCTGCGTCCTCGGCGCAGTTCAAGGCGCTCTATGCCGAAGGGATGGGCCTTGTGGAGGAGACGGCGAGCTATCTCGACGGGCCCGGCCGGGCCGCCTCCAAGATACTGCCGCGCATGGCCTCCGTGCTTTATGCAGCCGAGTCGATGCGGTTGACGACGCGGCTGATGCAGATGGCCTCATGGCTTCTCCTGCAGCGCGCCGTCAACAACGGCGAAATGAGCCGCGAGCAGGTCATGTCGGAAAAGAGCAAGGTTCGCCTGGACAGCTTCAATGTCGACCGAAGCGCGCCCGGCTGGAACGATCTGCCGGACAGCTTCCGCGATCTGATCGATCGCTCGCTCCGCCTGCAGAACCGCGTCGCCCTCCTCGACCGCGAGATCTACCGGCCGCAGGAAGCGACGGCCTTCGTTCCGGACAACCAGAACGGCGTCAAGGCGCAGATCAAGCTGTTGCAGACCGCCTTCGGCACCAACTGACCCGACAGCAATCACGGTAACGTTCGAAGCCCGGCCTTGCGCCGGGCTCTTCGTTTCGGTCAATTGAAAAAGCCTTTGGCAAATAAAAAAGCCCGGCAATGCCGGGCTTCAAAAACGCCATAGGGCGAGCGATTAGAGGCCGAGGCCCTCGAACCGCTTCTTGAACTTAGAAACGCGGCCGCCGCGGTCGACGAGCTGCTGATTGCCGCCGGTCCAGGCCGGATGCGACTTCGAGTCGATTTCAAGGTGCATGGTTGCGCCTTCCGAACCCCAGGTCGAGCGGGTTTCGTATTCGGTGCCGTCGGTCATGACCACCTTGATCGTGTGGTATTCGGGATGGATTCCTGCCTTCATAACAATCTTCCTAGAGTTCCAGGGTCCAATTGTCGCAAGGCATTGCGACTTTGGGACCGAACACGTAAATGAAGCCGCGGACCGCTCTTGGCCACGGCTTCTCAATTCGATGCCGTGCCTATACATGAAGGTCTGCGGGATAACAAGTGCCGCGCGGAAGACTTATGGCCCCTCCTGGCCCCTCCGTGACAGGCCGATCGGGGGTTACGTGCCAAGACAAGGGAACCAAGCGCCAGAGCGCAAGTCCGTCCAGCCGCTTGCAGCCGTGCTACCCTATGTCAGGCGATACCGTCGCTTTGCGATCGGCGCCGCCATCTCGCTGACGATCGCCGCGGTGACCACTCTGACGCTGCCGCTGGCGGTCCGCCGGATGATCGACTACGGCTTTTCCAACTCCGACTCCGCCTTCATCAACACCTACTTCTCGATGCTGATGGTGCTGGCCATCGTCCTCGCGCTGGCCAGCGCCGCCCGCTACTATTTCGTCATCTCGCTCGGCGAACGCATCGTTGCCGATCTCAGGCGCGATGTCTTCGCCCGGGTAACGGGGCTTTCCGCCGCCTTCTTCGACGTCAACCAGTCCGGCGAGATCGTTTCGCGGCTGACCGCCGACACGACGCAGATCAAGTCGGCGGTCGGCGCCACGGCGTCGGTCGCGCTGCGCAACCTGATCCTCTGTCTCGGGGCCATCGGCATGATGATCTATACCAGCCCGAAACTGTCGAGCCTGGTTATCGCCGCCATTCCGCTTATCGTCTTCCCGCTCGTCGGTTTCGGCCGCTCAGTCCGCCGCCGCTCCCGCCAGGCGCAGGATACGCTCGCCGCCGCCTCCGCCTTCGCCGGCGAGGCGATCGGCGCCACCCGCACGGTGCAGGCCTTCAATGGTGAAGAGAGCGCCAACCGCCGTTTCGGCGCCGCGGTGGAGGAGGCCTACGGTGCCGCCCGTGCCGCGATCTGCGCGCGCTCGGCGCTGACCGCCTTTGCCATCACCATGGTGTTCGGCAGCGTCGTCGCCGTGCTGTGGTTCGGCGCCCGCGACGTGCTCAACGGAACGCTTTCCGCCGGCACGCTCAGCCAGTTCCTGCTCTATTCGGTCTTTGCCGCCGGCAGTCTCGGAGCGCTCTCGGAGGTCTGGGGCGAACTTTCGCAGGCGGCAGGCGCCGCCGAGCGCCTGAACGAGCTCCTTTCGGAGGTGCCGCAGATTCGCGCGCCCGAGCATCCTGCCGCCATGCCCGTGCCGGCCAGAGGGGCGATCGCGTTCGATGATGTGCATTTCGCCTATCCGGCGCGACCCGACTACAAGAGCCTCAAGGGCCTGAGCCTAGCGGTGGAGCCGGGCGAGACCGTAGCCATCGTCGGCCCTTCCGGCGCCGGCAAAAGCACCGTATTCTCGATGCTGCTGCGCTATTACGACCCGAACATGGGGACCGTGCGGATCGACGGCATGGACATCCGCAGCGTCGAGCCGAAGGACCTGCGCGACCGGATCGCCATCGTCCCGCAGGACGTGACGATCTTCGCCGCCTCGGTGCATGACAACATCGCCTTCAGCGCGCCGGAGGCGAGCCGCGAGGCGGTGCAGGCGGCGGCGATTGCGGCGCAGGCCGACGAATTCATCGCAAAGCTCGACCGCGGCTACGACACGCTGGTCGGCGAGCGCGGCGTGACGCTTTCCGGCGGCCAGCGCCAGCGCGTCGCGATTGCCCGCGCAATCCTCAGGGACGCTCCGATCCTGCTGCTCGACGAGGCGACGTCGGCCCTCGACGCTGAGAGCGAAACGTTGGTGCAGAAGGCACTCGACGGGCTGATGCGCGAGCGCACCACGCTCGTCATCGCGCATCGGCTGGCGACGGTGCTGAAGGCGAACCGCATTCTCGTCATGGATCATGGCCGCATCGTCGAGGAAGGCACCCATGCATCGCTGATCCGCCAGGGCGGGCTCTATGCCAAGCTGGCGCGGCTACAGTTCGATCATGGGGCGGAAGGATTGTTCGTCGCATCCCAGGTCTGAGGCCGGTGCGTTAACCATTCGCCCGTCGGATGTGATTGTTTCTCGATCCGCCATTGCCCACGGCAAGCATGGCCCTATTGTAAGGGGGCCGGCTTTTGCCGATAGCGCCTTCGACGAGATTGGGAGGATATTCCGTATGCCATTTCTAAGCATGACCCGCCGCGCAGCCCTCGCCTTCGGGATCGCCACACTTTCCGCCATGACGCTCGGCGACCCGGTGCAGGCGCAGAACTTTCCGGACCGGACGATAACGCTCGTGGTCCCCTTCGCCGCCGGCGGTTCGACGGACGTCGTGGCGCGGATTATCGCCCAGAAGATGTCCGAAGATCTCGGCCAGCAGGTCATCGTTCAGAACGTCGCGGGCGCCGGCGGCAACCTCGGAGCGGCGAACGTTGCGCGCGCCGACCCGGACGGCTACACGATCCTGATGGCGACCGTCGCGACGCATGCGTTGAATCCGCTGATCCTCAAGACGAAGCCCTACGATCCCGAAAAGGATTTCGCACCCATCTCGCTGCTGGTCATCGTTCCGAACGTGCTGGTCGTCAATCCGGAGCTGCCGGCCAAGTCGGTGCAGGACTTGCTGGCGCTCCTCAAGGCGTCGCCCGATCAATACAGCTATGCGTCCTCCGGCAATGGCACGCCGCTGCATCTTTCCGGCGAGCTCTTCAAGAAGATGGCCGGCGTCGAGATGCAGCATATTCCCTACAAGGGATCCGGCCCGGCGCTGAACGACGTCATCGGCAATCAGGTGCCGATCATGTTCGACAACCTGCCTTCATCGTCGAGCCACATCAAGGCCGGGACGCTCAGGGCCCTCGCCGTCACGACGGCCGAACGCGCACCCTCCTTCCCGGACGTGCCGACCATCGCCGAGTCCGGCATTCCCGGCTACGAGACGTATACCTGGAACGCGCTCTTCGCCCCGGCCAATACGCCGCAGCCGGTGGTCGCGCGCCTGAACGAGTCGGCCAAGAAGGCGCTCGCCGATCCGGCGGTCCAAAAGCGCATGGAGGAGTTCAGCGCCAAGATCGTCGGTTCGACGCCCGAAGAACTCGCTGCCCATGTGAAAGCGGAATTGGCAAAATGGACGCCCGTCGTGCGCGACGCGAACGTCCAGATGGATTGACCGCACATGACCTAGCCGGGTTGCTCCCGCAACCCGGCTAGTCTAGGTCTTCGCGGCAGCGCCCGGCCCCGCGGCGCGGCCGGAAAAGATGCAGCCACCCAGGAAGGTGCCTTCGAGAGCATTGTAGCCGTGCATGCCGCCGCCTCCGAACCCGGCGACTTCGCCGGCCGCATAAAGGCCCGGCACCGGCTCACCGGAAAGCTCCAGCACTTGGCCGGAGAGATTGGTCTGCAGCCCGCCGAGCGTCTTGCGCGTCAGGATATGCAAGCGCACGGCGATCAGCGGGCCGGTCTTCGGGTCCAGGAGACGGTGCGGCCTGGCCGTCCGAAGCAACCGGTCGCCGCGATAGGCGCGGGCGCCGCGGATGGCAGTGACCTGCGCGTCCTTGGAAAACCGATTGTCGATTTCCCGGTCGCGCGCCTCGATCTGCGCCTTGAGATGGGTCACCGAAAGCCGGTTCTCGCCCGTCAGCCCGTTCATGGCCTCGACGAGATCCTCGAGCCGGTCCTTGACGATGAAGTCTTCACCCTTGTCCATGAAGGCCTGCACCGGGCCGGTCGGCCTGGCGCCGAGCCGCTTCAGGAGAAGCGCAATGCTCTTGCCCGTCAGATCCGGGTTCTGCTCCGAGCCCGAAAGGGCAAACTCCTTCTTGATGATTGCCCGCGTCAGGATGAACCAGCTGTAGTCGTGCCCGCTCTGGCGGATCGCGGCCAATGTCCCGAGCGTATCGAAGCCGGGCATTGCGGGCGCGGAAAAGCGGTTGCCATCGGCATCGCACCAGAAGGATGATGGGCCGGGCAGGATACGGATGCCATGGTCCGGCCAGATCGGATCGTAATTCCTGAGGCCCTCGGTATAGTGCCACATGCGGTCGGCGTTGATGACCGAGCCGCGGGCTCGGCCCGCGATTTCGAGCATCCGGCCGTCGACATGATGCGGCACGCCGCTGACCATCGCGGCCGGCGGCTGGCCGAGCCGCTTGCGTGGCCAGTTGCGGCGCACCAGCTCGTGATTGCCGCCGATGCCGCCCGAACTGACGATCACCGCTCCCGCGGAGATCTCGAAATCGCCCACTTCGTCACGCGAGCTGCGCTGTCCGCGGCTGACCGGATCCTCCTTGAGGATCGCGCCGCGGGCGCCCGTCACGGCACCGTCCGTCGTCACAAGCTCGTCGACGCGGTGGCGGAAGCGGAAACGGACGAGACCCCGGCTCTCCGCCTCGCGCGTCAGCCGGATGAAAGGCTCGAGTACGGCCGGGCCGGTGCCCCAGGTGATGTGGAAGCGGGGAACGGAATTGCCGTGGCCATGCGCGAGGCCGCCGCCGCGCTCCGCCCAACCGACGACCGGAAACCAGCGCATCCCGAGAGCATGCAGCCAGCGTCGTTTCTCACCGGCGGCAAAATCGAGATAGGCCTCGGCCCAGAGGCGCGGCCAGTGGTCCTCGGGTCGGTCGAACTGCGACGAGCCCATCCAGTCCTGTCCGGCCAGGTCCCGGCTGTCGCGGATGCCCATGCGCCGCTGCTCGGGACTGTCTATGAAGAAGAGACCGCCAAGCGACCAGAAAGCCTGGCCGCCGAGATTCTGCTCGCCCTCCTGGTCGAGAACGATCACCTTGCGGCCCCGCGCCGCCGCCTCCGACGCCGCCACGAGCCCGGCAAGGCCCGCACCGATGACCAGCACATCGCAATCCATTACAGCCGCCCTCCCCCCCAAAATTCCCCGACGACTCTTACGCAGACGTCAAGGTCAATTCAAGCGGGGCGTGCTCGCCTATTTTTCGGTCAGCTTGAGTTCGATGCGCCGATTCTGCGCCCGCGCATCCAGGCTCTCCCCGGGCGCGATGGGCTGGAACTCGCCGAATCCCGCCGCCACCAGGCGGTCGGCTGGAACACCCTTGGAGATCAGGAACTTGACGACCGAAGTGGCGCGAGCCGAAGACAGTTCCCAATTGTCGGCGAAGCGGCCGGTGCCGGAGAGTTGCACATTGTCCGTGTGGCCGTCGACGCGCAGCACCCAATTGATCTCCGCCGGGATTTCCTTGGCAAGGTCGAGCAGCGCGGCGGCGAGCTTGGCCATCTCCCCCTCGCCCTCCGGGTTCAGGTCGCTGCTGCCCGAGGAGAAGAGCACTTCCGACTGGAAGACGAAACGGTCGCCGACGATGCGGATATTTTCGCGATCCGAGAGGATTTCACGCAAGCGCCCGAAAAAGTCCGACCGATAGCGGTTGAGTTCCTGGACACGCTGGGCAAGCGCGACGTTCAGCCGACGACCAAGATCGGCGATCTTGGCCTGCGACGCCTGGTCCTTCGTCTCGGAAGCCTGCAAGGCGCCCTCTATGGCGGCGATCTGGCTGCGCAGCGCGGCGATCTGCTGGTTCAACAGCTCGATCTGGCTCATCGCCCGGGAGCTGATCTGCCGTTCGTTCTCGAGTTCCGAACCCAGCCGGCCGATCTTCTGGTCGGCGACATCGGCGCTGCCGGCCCCCTGGTCGAGCAGGGACTGCAGGCGTGATCGCTCGCCTTCCGAGGTCGCAAGCGACGCCTGCAGATTGGCAAGCGAGTCTTCAAGGTCCTGCTTGCCGCTCTTTTCGAGAGCCAGGAGCTGGGTGAGTTCGTTGATCTGGCTGTTCAGGCGGTTCAGCACCTCGTCCTTGCCGCTGATCTCCCGCCCCATCAGGAACTGCGCGGTGACGAAGACGCTAAGCAGGAACATGATTGCCATGAGCAAGGTCGAAAGCGCGTCGACGAAGCCCGGCCAGTAATTGATCGTCCGCGGAGTGCGGCCCCTTCGCGCAAGCGCCATGGATCAGTCACCCCCGCTTTCGTCCGCATGGCTGAGCTTCGCCTGCGTGCCGGTCCTCTCGCTATTCACCGAGATCCTGTCGGCCTGACCGATGCGTGAGGTCAGTCGGTCGAGCGTCTTGCGCATCGACTTGGCCTCCTCCTGCTGCGCCTCGATCCAATCGCGCAGCATCTGCTGCTCGCCGCGCATGTTCTTGACAAGACCCTGGATGCCTTCGGCGAGGCTCGCCATCGCCGCCGCGGTGCGCTGATTGACGCCGCCGTCATGCGCGAGGCGGGAGAGCTGGTCGGTCAGGCGCCGCATTTCCTCCGCCGGTGCGCCACCGGTCGTCTCGATCGGCGACGAAAACCCGGAGCCGACATCGGTCACCGATGAAAGCCAGTTTTCAAGCTCCGTGTAGAAGCGGTTCTGCGCGCGGCCAGCCTGGAGATCGAGGAAGCCGAGGATCAGCGAACCGGACAGCCCGAACAGCGAGGCCGAGAAGGCCGTGCCCATGCCGGTCAGCGGCGCCGACAGGCCGCTCTTCAGCGAACTCAGGAGGTCCTCAGTCGTGCCAGAACCGGCATCCAGCGATTGTATGACGGTATTGATCGAGCCGATCGTCCCGAGGAGGCCCCAGAAGGTACCGAGCAGACCGAGAAAGACCAGAAGGCCGGCGAGATAACGCGTGATGTCGCGCGATTCGTCGAGGCGGGCGGCGATGGAATCGAGAATCGAGCGGAGCGCGATCGTCGAGATTGCCGTCGTCTGGCGCCCACCGATCAGCGACCGCATCGGCGCAAGCAGGACCGGGTCGCGTCCGACCTTGTCGGCACTGCCGGCGGCGCGGAACGAGTTGAACCAGCGTACTTCCGGCCTGAGGCCGAGCACGTGGTTGAACGCCAGCAGAATGCCGATCCCCAGCACGCCGAGGATCAGCCCGTTGAGACCGGGATTGCCACCAAAGGCCTCGCGCGCCTGCCGGAAGAGGATCGCCGCGACAAAACCGACGATGATCAGGAAGATGACCATCGTCCAGAAATAAGGCATCGGGCTCGAAAGCTTGTGCGGATTATAGTTCTCCTCCGCCACTTCCTGCCCACGCCAGCCGGACAGACTCAGTTTCGTCATGCCTTTGCCAATCTCCCGGTTTGCGGCATTACACTCGCGCCTGTCCGCACAGGCGGCGGTTGCTGCAACTCTTTGAACTAGCGCATCATTCTCGAAATCAATAGCGATCTTGAACGAACGATGCCGCCGATGGCCGGAGACCATCCCTATCGGCCCGGAGCCTAGTGGAACTTTGCGCCAAATTGAAGGGAAAACGGAAGCGCGGCGCAGGAATGCTTTCGGTCGCTTCCATCAGTCGGCCGCAGCAGCCCCAAGGCGCAGATATGTTCGAGTCCAATGCCTTAGAGGGGAAATGCGGGCACAAGCCGCCCGCATTTCTCGGCTTCCGGCCAGCTTCCGCGGACTACTTCGTCGGAACCGGGCGGTGGATGACGTCGCGCAGCGCCTTGGCGATATACTCGTTTCCGCAGATGATCGAGCCGTCTTCGATCGGCTTGCTCCCGCCGTCGATGTCGGTCACCCAGCCGCCGGCCTCGCGGATGAGCAGAACCCCGGCGGCGATGTCCCAGGCGGCAAGGTCACGCTCCCAGAAACCGTCGAAGCGACCGGCGGCCACATAGCCGAGGTCGAGCGAGGCGGAGCCGAAGCGGCGGATGCCGGCGACCTCGCCCATGACGTGGCGAAGTTCGACGAGATATTTGCCGTGATTGCCGCGGCCGAGATGCGGCGTGCCCGTGGCGATCACCGCATCGGAAAGGGCCTTGCGGGCGCCGACGCGCAGGCGCCGGTCGTTCAGGAAGGCGCCGCCGCCGCGCTCGGCGGTGTAGAGTTCGTCGGTTGCCGGATTGAAAACGACCGCGCCGACGATTTCGCCCTGGCGCTCCAGTGCGATCGATATGGCAAAATGCGGAAGGCCGTGGAGAAAATTGGTGGTCCCGTCGAGCGGATCGACGATCCAGCGATGGGCGCCGTCGGTCCCCCTGATTTCCTCGCCTTCCTCGCCGAGGAAGCCATAGGTCGGGCGAGCCTTCAGGAGTTCCTCGCGGATGATCCGCTCGGCCTTGCGGTCGGCCTGGGAAACGTAGTCGCTCGGCCCCTTCAAGGAAACCTGCAGGTTCTGTACTTCGCCGAAATCGCGCGCCAGCGACTTGCCGGCCTTGAAGGCCGCCTGGACCATGACGTTGAGAAGGGCAGAACGGGCCATTGGGGCAATCCTCTGAAAGCGAAGGCCGGCCGAGAATCTCGACTGGACATTGAACCTGCTGACGGTCCGCCCATGAGAAGGGTCGGCGAAGAGACGCAACCGTCGTCAAAAAACCGAGTGAGAAGTCACTCCGCCCGCGGGATCGATTGAACGAGGGCCGCGGACAAAACCGGGGCTTCAAGACCACAAAATCCCCGAAAGTTCAAGCGAAATAGATCGCCCCATCGATTGAGGTCCACCGCCAGGTCAAGATGAGCGGAACTTGTTCGCCGCGGCCAGTGCCGATTTCTGCTGGCTGTCGTTGAGACCCAGGTAGAAGTCCTCGAGCGTATCGTCCTTGAGCCCTGCCCGGCGCGACAGCACGTACCACTTCGCCGCCTCGACCGGATCGGGCCGCGTGCCGATGGCGTTGACGAGGAGATGGGCAAGCCGATTCTGCGCGACGACATTGCCGCCCTCGGCGGCGCGCTTCATCCAGGCAAAGCCCTCGTCGAGGTTGCGGTCGCCGCCGATCCCCTCGATCAGCCAGATCGCCATGTCGAGCTGCGCCGTGTCGTAGCCGGCGCGCGCCGCCCGGGCCAGCCATTCGCGTGCACGCGCCCGCTTGCCGTCGTCGATGCCTTCGACATTGAGATAGATCTGCGACAGCGCATATTGCGCATCGGCGATGCCTTGCTCTGCGGCTTTCTCGTAATAGGGCATCGCCGCCTTCAGCCCTTTCTGACCCGGCATGTCGGCGACGAGCGTCTGCCCATAGTTGAACTGGGCGGCCGCATTGCCGAGATCGGCGGCCTTCTTCATCAGTTCGTCGGCGCTCTTGCGGTCGCGCTTGACGTAGCGTCCCTCCATCAGGATCAGCGCATATTTGAACATCGCCGCGGGATCGCCGTTATTCGCCGCCTGACCGTACCAGAAAGCCGCATCCTTGCGGTTGCGCACGACCCCGAGACCCTGCTCGAGGATCGATGCGACCAGCGTCTGGGCGGCCGGATCGCCGAGTTGGGCGCGCGGCAGCGCGAGGTCCATCGCGGTCAAGTAATAGCCGCGCTGGAAGGCTCCATAGGCCTCGTCCACCTTGCCGGCAAACGGCTTTTCGGCCGGAAGCGCCGGAAGTTCGGCGCCCATACGATCGATGACATTGACGCCGCCGGACGGCTTTTCCTGTCCGGTCTTGGGCTTGGCACCCATATCGCCCTTCGCCGGCTTTTCGGCACCTTCCGGGAGCGCCGCGCCGTTATACGGGGTGATCCGGCCGCGTTTCGAGACGATGCCATCATCCGCCGGCGCAGGAGACGGCGGCTGTTCGGCGCGAGTCGGCAATGCGGCCAGAACCACGGCGACAGCAAGGATCGCGACACGGCTCGATTTCAGGGAGAAGCGGCTCAACATGGCCACGTCTTAATCTTCAAACCGTGGCGCTTTTTCGTCAAGCAAGGCGTTGACGGCGGCAACCACGGAGGGCGCCTGACCCGGCTCTGCGAAGACGGCGAGGCGAAGCGCGACGAACTCGGCCCCCGTCTCGGCCACCGCAAGCGCCGATTGCATGTCGGTTCCGCCCATCACGATGCAAGGAATCTCGATCATCGACGCCCACCATTCCGCCAGAGCCAGGTTCTTCGGGTGCGCCTCCGGCTTGATGTCGCCATCGCTGCGGCCGAAGAACACGTAGTCCGGCCGAAGCTCGCCGATTGCGAGCGCATGGTGGCGGTCGGTTGCATTGCCGCCGCCGACGATCATCTTCGGCGTATGCCGCTCAATCGCCTCGGCAAGCACATCCGCCCCGGCCGCAATATGAAGGCCATCCGCTTTGGCGCGACCGGCAACGCGCGTATCGCCCTCGATGAGCGCCGCGGCGCCTGCCTTCTGGATCACCGGCACCAGCGCTTCGACGTGCCTTTGGAAATCCGTCTCGTTAAGTCCGTATTGCGGAACGATGACGGATGCCACGTCGCCGCCCTTGAGCGCATCGGCAAGTACCGTCGAGCGTTCGGCGGCGCTCGGCATATCGGGCGCGATCAGCACGAGGCGGCAGCGGTTTTCTATGGTGTTCATTCGTCCGTTCCTGGCGAAGCCCTTTCGAGGGCGGAAATCCGCTACTCGATTTCATTCGGGAAAACCGATAGACGGAGATGACCAAAGGATCAACCGCCGCTCATGCTTCCCGATCTCGACTTCTATCTCGTCGCCGTCCCGGCAGTCCTGCTCGTTGGCCTTAGCAAGGGAGGCATGGGAGAAGCGCTGTCGCTGATGGGCGTTCCGATCCTCTCCATGGCGGTCTCGCCCGTCCAGGCGGCGGCATTGCTTTTGCCGATCCTCATCGCCATGGACATCGTCTCGCTGTGGATCTGGCGCAAGCACGGCGACCGGAAAACGCTCACCATGCTGCTGCCCGGTGCGATCGCCGGCATTGCCATCGGCTGGGCGACCTCCGCCTATGTGCCGCGCGATGCGCTGCGGCTGATCATCGGCGCCATCACTATCGTGTTCGTGCTGCGCTACGTCTACACGGTCTGGAGGAGCCGCAGCGGCGCGGCCATCCTTCCCAAGCAGCATCGTCTCGGTCCTGCCGCGCTATGGGGAAGCTTCGCCGGATATGGCAGCTTCGTCGCCCATGCCGGCGGGCCGCCATTCCAGATCTACGCCCTGCCGCTGAAGCTTGACCCGCGCGAATATACCGGCACCATCGTGCGCTTCTTCGCAACGCTCAATGCCGTCAAGCTCATTCCCTATTTCGCGCTCGGGCAACTCGACACCAGCAATCTCACGACATCGGCGACGCTCTTTCCCCTGGCGATGGTCGCGACGGCCTGCGGCGCCTGGATCGTCCGCAGAATGAAGCCTCAGGTGTTTTACCCCTTCATGTACACGATGGCCTTCTTCGCCGGATCGAGACTCGTCTGGGAGGGGCTCACCAGCCTTCTGTCCGGCGGCTGACGCCCTCCTGCAACTCCAAGCGAGAGGGCTGTCTCCGGGCTTCTGCAGCGCAGAACGTCACCACCGGATGCTGCAAGGCAATACGGATTATCGCGATGCACAATTTTCTTGCCGCTCGCAGCGAATTCGCTTAACGTCCTGGTCATGACGATCGCGGACCCATTCGATGCCATCGCGGATCCGAACCGGCGTTACTTGCTGGAGGAACTGCGACGCGCGCCCAAGACTGTCAACGAACTCGCCGAGGGGCTGCCGATCAGCCGGCCGGCGGTGTCGCAGCATTTGAAGGCGCTGCTCGATTGCAATCTCGTATCGGTGTCGACGAGCGGCACCAGGCGCATCTACGCCATCCACAGACCCGGCTTCGATCACCTCAATCTATGGCTCGACCAGTTCTGGTCCTGACGAGTTGAATCCGCGGTTCGTTCCCGCCGCGGCTGGGTGAAAGTAATCGCCCAGATCCCTCGACCGGGCCGTGAGCCTGGTCGAGCGATCCGTCAGTCATGGGGATTGTTTTTGACCTTAGTCGCGTCATCTCGTCTCAACGAAACGACGCCTCCCGAAAACGCGGGAAATACCGTTCACAATCAGTGTGTCGAGGAACGGAGTCTTTCGATTTCGTCCTTGATGCGCAGCTTCCGCCGCTTGAGCTCGCTGATCAACTCGTCCTCACAGGAGGGAGAATTGAGGGCTTCATGCAGCTCCTGTTCCAGGGCGCCATGTTTTTTCTCAAGCGTTGCAAGATGAGCCTCAATGGTCATTGGCAGTCCCTTCCTTTTGCTTGCATCCGGCACGCAAATGCCGGATGTTCCATGGTTGTAACCTTACTAGTGTGCCATGCCATTTTTCATTTGTCGAAGGCGAAATGATGACGTCGGATAACTTCCCGTCACCGCCCAAGATGTGCTAGAGCGGCGCAGGAAATTCCGGATCGCGGCGTGAATGCGGTCGGGCTTATGGGGATCGTTTTGCATGCCGGACCAGGACCAGGCCGAACTCAGACTGACCATAGCGCGCCTGAGGCAGGAGCATGAAGACTACGATGTTGCCATCAATGCCATGATCGAGACCGGCTGCGACGCGCTGCGCATCCAGCGCATGAAAAAGAAGAAGCTGGCCATCAAGGACAAGATCAGCAAGATCGAAGACCAGATCATCCCCGACATTATCGCCTGACACGGACCCTGACAGAGTGACCGAAACCACGACCCCGCCCGTCGCCATCATCATGGGAAGCCAGTCGGACTGGGAGACGATGAAGAACGCGGCCGATACGCTCGAGGCCCTCGACATCGCCTATGAAGCCCGCATCGTTTCGGCTCATCGCACACCCGACCGGCTCGTTCGTTTTGCCAAGGGCGCCCGCGACGAGGGTTTCAAGGTGATCATCGCCGGCGCCGGCGGGGCTGCCCATCTGCCGGGCATGTGCGCCGCGATGACACCGCTGCCGGTTTTCGGCGTTCCGGTGCAGTCAAAGGCGCTCTCCGGTCAGGACAGCCTGCTCTCGATCGTCCAGATGCCAGCCGGCATTCCGGTCGGCACGCTGGCGATCGGCAGGGCGGGGGCCGTCAACGCCGCCCTGCTAGCCGCTGCCGTCCTCGCGCTCAGCGATGACGACCTTGCCGACCGCCTCGACGACTGGCGCGAACAGCAGACCGTTTCGGTTGCCGAGTACCCGGTAGACCAGGCATGAAAACCATCGGAATCATCGGTGGCGGCCAGCTCGGCCGCATGCTGGCCATGGCGGCTGCGCGGCTGAATTTTCGCACCGTCATTCTGGAGCCCCAGCCGGACAGTCCCGCCGCCCAGGCGGCGAACGCCCAGATCGTCGCGGCCTATGACGATCCGCACGGGCTCGATGAGCTCGCCCGGATCTCCGACCTGATCACCTACGAGTTCGAGAACGTTCCCGTCGCCGCAGCCGAGCGGCTGGCGGCAACGCGGCCGGTCTTCCCGCCGCCGAAGGCGCTGGAAGTCGCGCAGGACCGGCTGGTCGAGAAGCGCTTCATCAATGGCTGCGGCATTGCCACGGCCCGTTTCCACGCCATCGACAGCCAGGCGGATCTCGAAGCGGCGCTTGCCGATTTCGACGGGGCGGGCGTGCTGAAGACCCGCCGCCTCGGCTATGACGGCAAGGGGCAGCGCGTCTTCCGTTCTGGCGAGGACGATCCTTCCGGCGCCTTCGCTGCTTTGGGTCACGTGCCGCTGATCCTCGAAAGCTTCGTGCCGTTCCAACGGGAAATCTCGATCATCGCCGCGCGCGGCCCTGACGGCGCCACGGCCTGTTTCGATCCGGCGGAAAACGTGCATCGGAACGGCATTCTCCACACCTCGACCGTGCCCGCATCGGTCACCGACGCGACATCAGAGGCTGCGCGCAAGGCTGCGACCGCCATTCTCGCGGCGCTCGGCTATGTCGGCGTGATCGGCGTCGAGTTCTTCGTGCTTGCCGACGGCAGCGTCGTCGTCAACGAGATTGCCCCGCGCGTCCACAATTCCGGCCACTGGACGGAAGCCGCCTGCGTCGTTTCGCAATTCGAGCAGCATATCCGGGCCATTGCCGGCCTGCCGCTCGGTGACTCTTCGCGTCACTCGGACTGCGTGATGCAGAACCTCATCGGCGACGACATTGGCGAACTGTCGAACTTGCTTGCCGAACCGAACGTACTGGTTCATCTCTACGGCAAGGCCGAGGCGCGCCCCGGCCGCAAGATGGGTCATTTCACCCGCCTGACCTGAGCCCGTTGGCCACAGGATTGCGCGCACGCCTGTCGAAATCCCGCGGTCCCGCGGTTGACACGAGGGGGGCGACAAGGTATGTGCCTGCCTACTTGAAGAGCGCGCTGAATGGCGCGCTTTTGATTGTTGGAATTACCGGGCGAATTTCATTCCCCGAAACCTGCGGATCAGGAAAAATGAAGATCAAGAATTCGCTCAAGTCGCTGAAGACCCGCCACCGCGAAAACCGCCTGGTTCGCCGCAAGGGTCGCGTCTACATCATCAACAAGTCGAACCCGCGCTTCAAGGCACGTCAGGGCTGAGGTTCTGCGGCGGCACCCGTTTGCCGCCGGCCTGATGGCGGATCGCTTCGGTGATCCTGCATATTTGATTTGATCTTGTTCCATGGCGGGCTACGATGTCCGCCATGCGCTTTTTTGTGAACTTGATTCTGGCGTGTTTCGCCCTCGCCGCTTCAATGGCAACCGGCAGTCTCCTGCAGGCGGCCGAACCCGCGCCTCAGCCGGAGGCGGCAAGTCTTACGACACCCGAGCAACGTCTCGATGTCCTGTTCCTCGACCTCAAGAAGGAACGCGACGAAAACAAGGCGCGGGAACTCGCCGACCGCATTCGCCTCGAGTGGCAGGAGTCCGGCAGCGCCACGGTGAACCTGCTGATGCAATCGGCTGACAAGGCGATCGCCGATGACAAGAAGCCGGTGGCGCTCGATATACTCGACCAGGTCATCGTGCTTGCTCCCAGCTACGTCGAAGGCTGGAATCGCCGCGCGACGGTGCATTACCAGATGGGCAACTACCGGAAGTCGATGTCCGACATATACCGCGTACTGGCGATCGAACCCCGGCATTTCGGCGCGATCGCCGGCATGGCCACCATGTTGGAGACCGCCGGCAAGAACGAGTTGGCGATGCGGGCATGGCAGCAATTCCTCGATATCTATCCTTCCGACCGCAAGGCACAGGAGCAGTTCGGGGAACTCGCCGAGAGGCTCGCGGGCAGCCGGACGTGACGGACCGCGACGCGCTGATAGCAGCTACGATCTCGATATGACCGACGCATGTTCCTGGCTGTTCTGATCCTCGCCGTTCTCGTCCTCGCAGCATTCGGCCACAGCCAATGGCAGGCGCACAGGATCGCGACACGATTCCCGAACAGCGGCGAGTTGGTCGACGTCGGCGGTTTTCGAATGAACTCTGTCCATATCCGGCCGAGAGGGACGGCGGATTTACCTGCGGTCGTCTTCATTCATGGTGCCGGCGGTAATCTTCGCGACCAGTTGCACGCCTTTCTGCCGGCGCTTGACGGCCGTGCCGAAATGCTCTTCGTCGATCGGCCAGGCCATGGCTATTCGGAGCGCGGCGGACCGGCCAATGCTCGGCCGGACGGCCAGGCCGACGCCATTGTCCGTCTGATGGACAAGCGCGGCATCTCCCGCGCGATCATCGTCGGCCACTCCTTCGGCGCCGCGATCGCCGCCAGCCTCGCACTTCACCATCCGGAAAGAACCGAAGGCGTCGTTCTGCTCGCGCCAGCGACGCATCCCTGGCCGGGAGGCGTCGACTGGCATATCACCTTCGCGACGCTACCCTTTGTCGGCTGGTTTTTCGCCAATACCGCGGTCATTCCGCTTGGATTGGGACGCATTGATCGGGTCACGCAGACGATATTTTGGCCCAATCCGCGTCCGACAGACTACATTGCCAATACGGCGCCGCACCTCGTTCTGAGACCTGCCACCTTTCTCAACAATGCCGTCGACGTCGCCAATCTGCATGCTTACGTCACGCAGATGTCGCCGCGCTATGCGGAAATCTCCGCGCCGACCGTCATCATCACCGGCGACCAGGACGGGATCGTTCTCGCCGATATCCATTCCCGCGGGCTTGCGGCATCCATCAAGGGATCGGAACTGCTGTGGATCAGCAATTTGGGCCACAAGCCCGATTACGTGGTGACCGACCTTGTCGTCGCCGCCATCGAGAAGATCTCCGGAAAGCCGCGCGACCTGCAAGAAGTCGCAAGGGGGCCGAAGCCCGCCTGACGAACAACAGTGCGATAACGGAGATTGCTTATACGCCGGTACGTCCGTCCGAGCCGATATAGGCAATGCGCAGCATATTGGTGGCACCGGGCGTTCCGAGCGGCACGCCGGCGGAAATGATGATGCGATCGCCAGGCTTGCCGAAGCCTTCGGAAACGGCGATGCGGCAGGCCCGATTGACCATGTCGTCGAGGTCGGTCGCATCCTCCGTGACGACACAATGCAGGCCCCAAACGACCGAGAGACGACGTGCCGTCTGAACGATCGGCGAAAGGGCGACGACCGGCACCTGCGGCCGCTCGCGCGCTGCGCGCAAGCCGGTGGCGCCGGACGATGTATAGGTGACGATCGCCGCGAGATTGAGCGTCTCGGCGATCTGGTGGGCGGCAAGGGAAATGGCATCGGCGCCGGTTGCCTCCGGTGGCGTGCGCTGGGCGTAGATGATGCCGGAATAATGCGGGTCGCGTTCGACGTTGCTGGCGATCGAAGCCATAGTTGCGACCGCTTCGACGGGGTATTCGCCGGAGGCGGATTCGGCCGAAAGCATGACCGCATCGGCGCCTTCGAACACGGCGGTTGCGACGTCCGAGACCTCGGCGCGTGTCGGCACCGGCGAGGAGATCATGGATTCGAGCATCTGCGTCGCAACGACGACGGGCTTGCCGGCACGCCGACAGGCGCGCGTCAGCTGCTTCTGCAGGCCGGGGACGGATTCGAGCGGCATTTCCACACCGAGATCGCCGCGCGCCACCATCAGCGCGTCGGAAAGCTCGATGATCTCGTCGATGCGTTCGATCGCCTGCGGCTTTTCGATCTTCGACATCAACCCCACGCGGCCGCGAGCGATCTTGCGGACCTCGGCAATGTCCTCCGGGCGCTGGATGAAGGAAAGCGCCACCCAGTCGACCTGGCCGGTGGCGAGCACGGCATCGAGATCGGTCCGGTCCTTGTCGGTCAGTGCGCCGACGCCGAGCAGCGTATCTGGCAGGCTGACGCCCTTGCGGTCCGAAATCCTGGTGCCGGAAACGACCGTGGTGACAATGCTCTTGCCGTCAGTCTTCTCGGCTCGCAGATGCAGCTTGCCATCATCGATCAGCAAGCGGTCGCCGGGCTTCACCGCCTCGAGAATCTCAGGATGCGGAAGATAGACGCGCTTGGTGTCGCCGGGCACGTCCCGGTTGTCGAGCGTGAACGTCTGACCGACCTTGAGGTCGACCTTGCCTTCAGCGAACTTGCCGACGCGCAGCTTCGGCCCCTGCAGGTCGGCAAGGATGCCGATCGGCCGGCCGCAGCGCGCTTCGACATTGCGAATCCGTTCGATGAGCGTGCGCATGACCTCATGGCTTGCATGGCTCATATTGATGCGGAACAGATCGGCCCCCACCTCGTGCAGCTTCTGGATCATCTGCTCCTCGGCCGATGCCGGCCCGAGCGTGGCGAGGATTTTGACTTTTCTGTTCCGTCTCATCAATTCTGGCTTTCCTGCGTGCCGGGCGTATCGGAAAGCTGAACCATCCAGCTCCCCTGCCGCCCCGTGTCATATTCCTTGAATCCCATGCGCTGGAAGCCACGCGCATAGCAGTCCTGCACGCCGACGATCTTGAACTCGTTTTCAGCGACGCACATGTTGATGTCGCCGGTCCAGCGGCCGCCCTTGGCAGCGTCTTCCGCATAGAGATAGTAGTAGCGGGACTCGAGTTCGCCCTCGATCAGCGTCGCACAGGTCGTTGCTGGCACCTGCCACCAACCCTCGGTGATCCAGCCGTCCTTGGCGCGATAGCCGATCGCCACGCCGACCAGCTGCTGCGTCCCGTTGCAAACGCGAAAGTCGGCCCGTGCTTCGCCAGAAAACAGAAGTGCGCCGGAGACTACCAAGGAATACAGGAGGATAGCTCCTAACGTCGTCGACCCCGGCTTCGCTTTGGAAAAAGGATATCTAGACACGGCTTCCTGCGGAACTCCGTTTTTGAATTGCGTGGCACTTTCTTGCGACGGCCAGCCCGGAAAGTCAACGCAACTCTAATCGATTATATTTGCCATTGCTGTGACAGAAGGCCCTGAACTCACGCCTTTTTATTGCGACGCGCAATTTTGCGTGCGATCAGATGCCGAACGTTGGAGAGCGACACGGGATCGGAATGCGGCACTACTCCCCCTTTGAAATCATCAACGGCAAACCGGAAAAGGGCCTCGTCCTTCTTGCCGACCACGCCATGAACCGGATTCCTCCGGAATACGGGCGGCTCGGCCTTGCCGACAGCGCCTTCGAGCGGCACATAGCCTACGACATCGGCATCGAGCCGTTGGTGCGGCAATTGTCGGCGGCACTGGACGCGCCGGCGGTCCTCGGCTGCTTCTCACGCCTGCTGATCGACCCCAACAGAGGCGAGGACGACCCGACGCTGATCATGAAGATCTCGGACGGCGCGATCGTGCCCGGCAACCATCCGATCTCCGACGAGGAATGGCAGAACCGGCTGAATCGCTTCCACCGGCCCTACCACCAGGCCATCTCGCAAACCATCGCCGAGGCCGCGGCCGCCGGCGGAAAGGCGCCGCTGGTGATCTCGCTGCATTCCTTCACGCCCGCCTGGAAGGGTATCCCGCGCCCCTGGCATGCGGCGGTGCTCTGGGACAACGACCCCCGCGCCGTCTTCCCATTGATCGAGAAGCTCGAGGCGGCCGGCGACGTCGTCGTCGGCAACAACGAGCCCTATGACGGCGCGCTAAGGGGCGATACCATGTTCCGGCACTGCATGACACCTGGCATCGCCCATGCCTTGATCGAGGTGAGGCAGGACCTGATCTCCGATGCGGCAGGCGTCGCCGCCTGGGCCGAGCGGCTGGCGCCGATCCTGGCAGAACTCAACGCCATGCCGGCGCTTCACGCCTATCAGCGCTATCCTTCGCGAACGGGCGCCTAACGCGTGTCGCCCAAAAGTGCGCGGTTTTGGAACTACGAACATGCGTAAAGCAAGACACGCTTTATGACGGCTGAGGAAAGGAGACATATCCCATGACCGAGCTCAGCAAGCAGCAGCGCACCGAGTTCGAGGCCGCCGCCTTCCGCCGGCTGGTCGAGCATCTGCGGACCCGCAGCGACGTCCAGAACATCGACCTGATGAACCTAGCCGGCTTTTGCCGCAACTGCCTGTCGAATTGGTATCGCGAGGCGGCGGAATCCGCAGGCAAGGAGATGAGCAAGGAAGATTCGCGCGAGATCATCTACGGCATGCCATATGAGGAATGGCGAGAGCGTTTCCAGAGCGACGCATCCGCCGAACAGAAGGACGGCTTCGAGCACAATCGGCCGAAGTAGGCGACTTGGGCTTCGCCGCCGTGCCGCTCAAACCCGCCGGCCGGCGCCGCTCGGTGCGGACTTGCTGAGATTTGAGCCCCGTGTTGCGCAATCGCCCTTGACCTCGGCGATCGTTCGCGGCAGGTCACAGCACCCAAGAATTCATCCCCAATAGGAGAAGACAATGTCGGATGCTCAAGGCTTCGCGCGCGACCAGCTTCGCGCTTTCATCGAACGGATCGAACGGCTGGAAGAGGAAAAGAAGACGATCGCCGACGACATCAAGGATGTCTATGGCGAAGCCAAGTCCATGGGCTTCGACACGAAGATCCTCCGCAAGGTCATCTCGATCCGCAAGCAGGACCAGGACGAGCGGATAGAGCAGGAAGCGATCCTCGACACCTATCTGCAGGCGCTGGGCATGGTGCCGGTGGCCGAGGACGCCGCGTGATACGGTCGAAAACGGCTTTCAACAAAAAGCCCGCCGGTCTGGCGGGCTTTTTCGTGTCCGGAGACGAGCTCAGTTGGTACTGAACTTCTTCACTTCCATGAAGTTCACGGCATTGCCGCTGAAGCGAGCCGTGTCGACCGCGGTTCCCGCATTGCTGTTGAAGCCGGCCGCATAGACGGTCGTCGGCGCGGCCCTGAGCGAGCTGCTGACGAAACGCGGTGCCTTGACGGGCTTCGACAGCGTGGCGACGCGACCGGTCGAGAGCGCCCATTCGGAAATGATCTTCTTCGTCAGCTTCGGCTCCGTCCGGACGGAGGAGCGGCTTGCCGCCTCCGCATCCTGCCTCCTCGGACGGGCGCCCTTCGAAGGCAAGTCTGCCTCGGTGTCGAAGGCGCTGTCGAAGATCGCGGCCCGTGAATTGGTGTCGGACTGCGGCGCATAGGCGGCCATCTGGATCACCGGCTCAGGACGCTCGCCGACGGTCGGAGCCGCGAGTGCGACACGCGTCTCCGCCGGCCGGCCCATGTCAATCGTCTCGGCAACGGATGCCGCTGCAGCCGGGCGCTCCGGAACGAGCGGGCCGGTGACCTTGGCTTCGGCGACGGCGGCCAGCGCCGCTTCCCCGGCCGGACGCATTCCCGGCACCGGCACGAAGCCGAGTTCAGACGTCTGGCCGTTGGCAGAGGCCACCAGTGTTTCGCCGCCCATCAGCGGGTTCATGTCACCCCGCTCCAACATTTGCGGAACCGGCACCTTGAGCGAGCCGAGATCCGCAAACTCGGATGGCGTTTCCGCCGTCTGCGGCATGGCGGCCGCCAAGGCCTCCTGGGCACTGTTCTTTTCCGGTGCAACGAGCGCCACGGCTACGCCGGCTTCGGCCGGTGCATTCTTGAAGGCCGGGCGCACGGCGGGTACCGGCGCGTTGATATCCTGCTGTTCGTCCGCCGGCGCACCGGCGACCGAACCTGCGACGCCGGGCAGCGCCTCCTGATCTGCCGCAGCCGACGCGGTCTGAACCTTGGCAGGGGCTTCCTCGTCGCCGCCGGCGCCGGCAGCGATCGCCGTCGGTTCTTCGTCCTCATCCCCACCGCCGCCGAAGAGCGCGGCGAAGAGGTTGCGGCGCTTGCCGCCAACGTCGCCCGGTCCCTTGGCGCCACCGCCGGCGACCTCGATCGCCGACGCGCCGACGCGCCGCTTGTAGTCGGCAACAGCCTGCTGGAAGCCCGGTAGCGGCTTGCCGTCGGCTGGGATGTGCATCGTCTTGCCGTCGGGGAAGAGCCGCGCCAGCTCGTTGCGGGTCATGCGCGGCCAGGCGCGCACGCCACCGACGTCCATGTGCACGAAGGGCGATCCCGAGGTCGGATAATAGCCGACGCCGCCGACCTGGAACTTCATGCCGATCTCGCGCAGCGTCTTGAGCCTCACGTCGGGCAGATAGAAGTCCATCGCCTTGCCGAGCATATGCTGGCTCTTCTTGGCGACGCCCTTCGAACGGGACCGCAGCATGCCGTTGGTGGCGGGCGAGCGATAGGCAGAGACGACGTGGATGTAATCGCGCGATCCGCTCTTCTGGTAGACTTCCCAGATAAGGTCCAGGAGACGCGGGTCCATCTTGGTCGGCTCGTTCCGCCGCCAGTCACGCAGGAGCCGGTTGATCTGCTGCAAGCCTTTGGAGTCGTAGCGACCGTTGCGCTTGAAGGTGATCTGCGCCTTCTCCTTGGTATGGATGAAGTAGAGCTTCAATGTCCGGGTCTGGCCGGCGGCCTCGACCGGCGGCGCCATTCCAGGCGTGACGAGGGACGCCGCCAAAGCGATGGAGGCAAGAACCTGCGGCGCCTTGCGGGCAATCGCCGAACAGACTCTGCGCGTTAGGGAACCGATAGGTTCCTCCAAACCGAACAAATTTGGCATTCAATCCCCGTCCGACGGACAACCGTGCTTTGCTGTCTCAGATGACTGTCAAATAAGGTGACAGCATGGCAATTATGCCACAGTAGTCACCGCCCCTTATAATATAGTGAACAGTTTCCTAACAAGGTCTAAACAGCGGTGACCGAATTGCACGGCAAATGAGGTGTGAATGCGTCGATTTTATGCCGCTTCGCGCAGTGGATTGTCCGGATCGATGCCGTAATCCTTGAGCTTTCGATAGAGCGTGGAGCGTCCAATACCCAGTTTGCGGGCCACCTGGCTCATCTGGCCCCGATAGAACTTCAGCGCAAAACGAATCAGTTCCTCCTCGACCTCGGCCAGTTTGCGCACTTCGCCGCCCTCGTCGACGCTGGCGATGGCATTGTCGAACCGTCCGTCGGGCACCGGTTCCCAGGGCACGGACCTTTCCGGAATGTCGGCGCGCGAGGGGAGAACGATCGCAGCGGCGGCAGCCACCGGGCGGCGGCCTTCCGGCCCCGTCTCGCCCCAGGAGTACCCGCTGCGGTCGGCAACGACGTAACCCGGTATCT
The DNA here is from genome assembly GCF_002531555.1 of Sinorhizobium sp. BJ1. NCBI lineage: Bacteria > Pseudomonadati > Pseudomonadota > Alphaproteobacteria > Hyphomicrobiales > Rhizobiaceae > Sinorhizobium > Sinorhizobium sp. BJ1. Next base: position 46,282 of record NZ_NWTH01000009.1, on the reverse strand, counting down.
GAGTGGCGATTTGCGGAAAGTCCTTGACCGTGAGTTCGCCGCCTTCGGCAAGCACGACAGCGCGGAAGATGGCGTTTTCAAGCTGGCGAATATTCCCGGGCCAGTCATAGGCGGTCAGCAACGCCATCGCCCCGCTCGAAACCGCCACAGGGTGGTTGAGCCTCTGCTCTGCGGTGAAGCGCTCGACGAAGGCGCGCACCAGCACGGGAATGTCCTCCTTGCGCCGGCGCAGGGCGGGAATGGTGATCGGGAAGACGTTGAGGCGGTAGTAGAGGTCTTCGCGGAAGCGCCCTTCGCGCACCTCGTTGATCAGATCCTTGTTGGTGGCCGAGATCAGCCGCACGTTCACCCGCTGCGGCTGGCGTGCACCGACGGTCTCGATCTCGCCCTGCTGGACGGCCCGCAGCAGCTTCACCTGAACCTCGAGCGGCAGATCACCGATCTCGTCGAGGAAGAGCGTGCCGCCGTCGGCGTCGACGAACTTGCCGCTGTGCTTTTCGGTCGCGCCGGTAAAGGCGCCCTTCTCGTGGCCGAAGAGGATGCTCTCGACGAGGTTGTGCGGGATGGCACCGCAGTTGACGGTAATGAAGGGCTTGCTTGCCCGGTCGCTTGCCGCCTGGATCGCCCGTGCCACCATCTCCTTGCCGACCCCGGACTCACCCTCGAGCACGATCGGGATGTTCGATTGCGCGGCCCGCCGCGCCAGATCGAGGACGCGGATCATCGCCGGGCTTGCGGAAACGATATCGTCGAAGCCGACGGCGCCACCGCGCGGCCGGCGAGCGGTTTTGACCCGCCCGTCGCGGCTAGCCATCTTCAGCGCGTTGCCGATGGCGATCGACAGCCGCTCCGGAGAGACCGGCTTGACGAGGAAATCGAAGGCGCCCGCCTGCATCGCCTGCACCACCGTCTCGATGCCGCCCTGTCCTGTCTGGACGATGACGGGCGTGTCGATACCCCGTTCGGCAAGCGCCTCGAGAAAGCCGTGACCGTTCATCTCCGGCATCAAGAGGTCGAGCAGGATGACATTGATCATGCTGCCCCTGCGCTCGAGCATTTCGAGTCCGCTGCGCCCGTTGTCGGCGTGATGCGCGACATGGCCGAGCCGCTCGATCATGTTCGTCAGCAAACGGCGCTGCACCGGATCGTCATCGATGACAAGAATATGGGATGTCACGAAAGCCTCCTGCTCTGGACACGCGGTACTCTTTGGCCAGCCTCATGTGCCAAATCATGCCAGCCATTCGTGCCATAAAGGGCTGAACATCGTGTTTTGAGAAATGCTTGCATTTTAGCCATTGCGGGCGATAGCAATGCGCCCCATATCGCTTGCCTGCCTTCACCGCATAATTCCCGAGATCGCATTCGATCTCGGGACAAAATTATGCAGCGATTCAAACTGCTACAGCGACCTTTGCGCGTCCGATAAGACGCGCGGCGCTGTAGTCAAAACGAGAGAACCGCCGATGAGACTCGCTCAGCCCCTCCTCGCCGCCTTCGGCCCCTCTGCAGTGCGTGCGCAGGCCGGGCAGGCGGCCAGTTCGGCCGCGAATCTCGGCGAGCTGCCCACCTGGCGGCTCGAAGATCTCTATGCCTCAGCCGCCTCCGATGAATTCCGCGCCGACCTTGCTAAGGCGGAAGCCGACGCGCTCGCCTTCGAAAAGGAGTGGAAGGGGAAACTGGCAGAAGCCGCCGCCAAGACGGGAGATCAGGGTATCGGCGCCGCCGTCAAGGCGTTCGAGGCGCTCGAGGACCTGATGGGCCGCATCGCCTCGTTCGCCGGCCTCACCTATTTCTCCGACACGTCCAATCCGGCGAACGGCAAGCTTTACGGCGACGTGCAATCGAAGCTCACCGACATATCGGCGCATCTCTTGTTCTTCTCGCTGGAGCTCAACCGGATCGACGACAAGGTGATCGATACCGCACTCGAAGCGGATAGCCTGGCCGCCTACTACAAGCCCTGGATTCTCGACCTGCGCAAGGACAAGCCCTACCAGCTCGACGACAAGCTGGAGCAGCTCTTCCTCGAAAAATCGATGACCGGGGCGAACGCCTTCAACCGGCTTTTCGACGAAACGATTGCGTCGCTCACGTTCTCGGTCGACGGGGAAGCGCTACCGCTCGAGGTGACGCTGAACCTCTTGCAGGATGCGTCCTCGGAAAACCGGAAGAAGGCCGCCATGGCGCTTGCCGAGACCTTCAAGGCGAACATCCGCACCTTCACGCTCGTCACCAATACGCTGGCTAAGGACAAGGAAATCTCCGACCGCTGGCGCGGCTTCGAGGATATCGCCGACAGCCGCCATCTCGCCAACCGCGTCGAGCGCGAAGTGGTGGACGCGCTCGCCTCGGCGGTCAAGGCTGCCTATCCGCGTCTCTCGCATCGCTATTATGCGCTGAAAGCCAAGTGGCTCGGCATGGAGCAGATGGAATTCTGGGACCGCAACGCACCGTTGCCGGAGACGCCGAACGCGCTGATCCCCTGGGGCGAGGCGAAGGACACGGTTCTATCCGCCTATCATGGCTTCGCGCCGGAAATGGCGGCAATCGCCCGGCGTTTCTTCGACGACCGCTGGATCGACGCACCGGTCCGCCCGGGCAAGGCGCCCGGCGCCTTCGCCCATCCGACGGTCCCCTCCGTGCACCCATACGTGCTCGTCAACTATATGGGCAAGCCCCGCGACGTGATGACGCTCGCCCATGAACTCGGGCATGGCGTCCATCAGGTGCTCGCCGGCGGGCAGGGCGCGCTGATGGCGTCCACCCCGCTGACGCTCGCCGAAACCGCCTCCGTCTTCGGCGAGATGCTGACCTTCCGCGCCCTCCTCGACCGGACCAAGGACAAGCGCGAGCGCAAGGCCATGCTCGCCCAGAAGGTCGAGGACATGATCAACACGGTGGTGCGCCAGATCGCCTTCTACGATTTCGAGCGCAAGGTCCACACCGCGCGCAAGCAGGGCGAACTGACCGCCGATGATCTCGGCGAAATCTGGCTCTCGGTGCAGGGCGAAAGCCTCGGTCCGGCCATCCGCATTTCGGAAGGCTACGAGACCTACTGGGCCTATATCCCGCACTTCATCCACTCCCCCTTCTATGTCTACGCCTATGCCTTTGGCGATTGCCTGGTGAATTCGCTCTATGCCGTCTATCGCAATGCCGAAAGCGGCTTCCAGGAGAAGTATTTCGACCTCCTGAAGGCCGGCGGAACCAAGCATCATTCCGAACTCCTGGCGCCCTTCGGGCTCGATGCCGCCGATCCGTCGTTCTGGGCACAGGGCCTGTCGATGATTGAAGGACTGATCGACGAACTGGAGGCGCTTGATAGGATGTGAAACGCCCGGCGGGCGGAACGTTGACCGACTGACAGCGACCAGCCTCGATGATTGAACACGCGCCCTTTGTCCTCTTCCGGGACGACAGCGAAAACCGCACGATGGTCTTCGCCAAGCCTTCGCGCGTGATCACGGCGCGCACGCGGGCGGAGTTCCTGCGCGGACTTTCCGAACTCGAGGCTGCCCGCCGCGCCGGGAAATGGCTCGCGGGCTACATGGCCTATGAGGCGGGGCATCTCTTCGAGGCGAAGCTCACTCCCTTTGCCGAAGAGAACCGCGAGACGCCGCTGATGTCCTTCGGTGTCTTCGACGCGCCCGCGGAAGGCCATCCGCTCGCCGAGCCGCGGCGACGTGTCGAAAACGAACCGCTTCTGTGCGAACCCCGGGCCGGTTGGGATTTTTCTGCCTATCGCCAGCGTTTCGAGCGCCTGCACCAGCACCTGCGCCAGGGCGATTGCTACCAGGCGAACCTGACGATGCCGATCCATGCGCGCTGGTCTGGCGACGCGCGCACCGCCTTCTGGTCGCTGATCGAACGCCAGCCGGTCAAATACGGTGCCCTGGTGGCGCTCGACGGACCGATCCTGCTATCGCGATCGCCCGAGCTGTTCTTCCATGTCGATCCGGACGGCTGGATCGAGACCCATCCGATGAAAGGCACCGCACCGCGCGGCGCGACCGCCGAGGAGGACGCGGCGATCATCGCGGAGATGCGCGAAGACGAGAAGACACAGGCTGAAAACCGGATGATCGTCGACCTGTTGCGCAACGACATCTCCCGCATCACCGAGGTCGGCACGCTGCATGTGCCGAAGCTCTTCGAAATCGAGACGTATCCGACGGTGCACCAGATGGTGAGCCATGTGCGCGCCAGGCTGCTGCCCGATATTTCGGTCGCCGATATTTTCGCCGCCCTCTTTCCCTGCGGATCGGTGACCGGCGCGCCGAAAATGCGGGCCATGGAAATTCTCCATGAACTGGAGTCCGGCCCCCGTGACGCCTATTGTGGGGCGATCGGTTTCATCGCACCCGATGGTGTGATGCGTTTCAGTGTGGCGATCCGGACGATTTCCTTGTTTCCCGATGGCCGCGCCATCTTCAATGTCGGCGGCGGCATCGTCTTCGACTCAAAGGCGGCAGCCGAATACGACGAGTGCCTGCTGAAGGCCCGCTTCGCCGTCGGCGACGCCGAGATCGCCCGATGACGGATTTCTCGCTGATCGAGACGCTACGCTATGAGCCGGAGGCCGGCTTCGTCCGGCTCAGACTACACCTTGCACGTTTGACGCGCTCCGCCCGCCGCCTCGGTTTTGCCGGAGCGGCGGCGGCCGAGGCGCAGCTCAGAGAGGCGGTTCGCGACGCGGAAAGCGCCGTGCGCGTGCGCCTCACGCTCGATCGTCAAGGCGCTCTAGCGGTCACAACCGCGCCGTTCACACCGCTTCCTGCCGATGCACTGTGGCGCGTCCGGATCGCTTCGACACGGCTCGATTCTGCCGATCGGCTGCTTCGGATGAAGACGACGCGGCGCGGCGTCTACGAGACGGCACGCAACGAGTTTTTCGCGGCCGAGGCCGACGAAGTCCTCCTCCTCAACGAGAGGGGCGAGGTCTGCGAGGGCACAATAACCTCGATCTTCCTCGACGATGGCCACGGCGCGCTGAAGACGCCGCCGATCTCCTGCGGCCTCCTCGCCGGCGTTCTGCGGACGGAACTCATTTGCCAGCGGCGCGCGAGGGTCGCGCGGCTGTCGCCCGCCGACCTTCACAGAGGTCATCTCTATGTCGGCAATTCCCTAAGAGGTCTGATCCGGGCGGAGCTCGTGGTCTGAGCCGGGCAGCGTATAGCGCTTCACCCTGTCGCGGCCCTCGCGCTTCGCCAGATTGAGCGCCTGGGTTGCGCGGGAATAGATGTCACTGACCTTGTCGCCTTCGCGATATTCCGCAAGGCCGACCGAACAGGTGTAGTAGAACTCAGGAATGTTCGACAGCGGCCTGGCGCCGCGTATTTTTTCCAACAGGCGATCGAGAATGAGGTTCGACTCGCTGACCGTCGTGTCCGGCAGGATCAGCATGAATGCCTCGCCACCGATGCGCCCGAAGCAGTCGGAGCGGCGCACGAAGCCCTGCATTTGACCTGCGAAATCGAGCAGGACCTCGTCGGCGCGCTGCGGACCATAGCGGTCGTTGATCGCTTTGAAATAATCGATGTCGACGATCGCCACACAACCCCACATCTGCGGATTCTCGGCGCAGTCCTGGATGAATTCGGCAAGCTTTCCGAGTGTATGGCGGCGGTCGGGGACGTGGGTCAGTTCCTCCACCGGCGAATCCCGCAAGGCGAAATCCCGGTCCTTCCGGTGCTTGCGCTCCTCCTCCCGAATGCCGGTCACGTCGACCGCCATCGACAGCGTCCAGCCCTTTTCATCGACGGTCTCCGTCACGCACAGCGAACGGCCGTCGTGCAGTTCGGTTTCCGACGTGCGGGACGGCACGTTGCCGCGCCGCTCGAGGGCCGCGGCGATCCAGGTATCGATGTCGTCGGTCCCGATTATCACACCCCGGCCCGCCGCATGATTGCGGCGCATGATCTCTTCCCAGGTCGGAGCATCGTTCACGCCGACATGATAGGTGGAACGGAATGCCGCATTGGCAAAGCGCAGCCGATCATGCTGATCGTAGAGCGAGATCAGCACGGGCGATCGGGCTTGCAAACCCATCAGGGCCTTGAGGTAATCACCGGTCACGGTTGGTCTGCTCCAGCTTGAACATCAAATCAATCACGGCGCGAAGCGGACGGATCAACTAAAGCTATAGCACGAAAAGCTTGTGGCAAGTCGTACAACATGTGTACCGAAGGGAAAATGGTTAAGCCGCAGAAAGTGCCGAATTCGCATATGAAGCACACGCCCTACGACGGCTCGTCGAAGCCCTTCACGATCGGGCTCACGCAACTCGAACCCGAGCGATGGATCGAGCCGGACGAGGCGCTTGACTTCTATCTCGGTGAAAAGGCCAGGCTGCTGGCGGCAAGTCGCGAAACCGTCTTCGCGGCTGAATCCGGGACGGAGGCTGCCCAGCGGGAGCTCCTCGATTTTCTGACCGATTATCTCCCGCGCCGCTACCCGCAGGTTTACCGGCGCGAGAACGGCGCGATGATCGCCGGCGGCCGCCGTGTGGCGCTCGACGACGACGCCCCTCTGGTAGTCGCCGGGTCGCTGATCCAGGACGATCTGGCGGTCATGGAGCGCAAAGCGGAAGAGTGGCACCTTACCGCCGCCTATGTCGCCTTTCCATCTTCCTGGTCTCTCGCCGAAAAGTTCGGCCGGTCGATCGACGAGATTCACGCGCCGGTGCCGGGCTTCGAAAGCGGAAGCCGCAATGCGGACCTGATCGCCCGCATGTTCGACAATCTCTCTCCAGCCCGCTTCGTCGAGCGCTTCAACTGGGCCGTCAATGTCGACGGCGCCCTGCATCTGCCGAAGTCGAAGGCGGAAGGCATCGGCGCCGAGCCGGCCCAACTGACCGAGGACGGCACCTTCATCCGCATCGAAAGACAGACGCTGCGCAAGCTGCCGCGGACCGGCGCAATCGCTTTCACCATCCGCATCTATTCCGATCCGCTTGCCGCACTCAAGAATCGGCCCGACGCGGCCGCCCTCGCCCATTCCTTCGTCGGACAATTGAACGAGCTGACGCTGCCGCAGGCAGCCTACAAGGGTCTCGTCAGCAAGCGGGAGGCCCTGATCTCGGCCCTGTTATCGATAGCCGGTTAAGCAAAGTCCGAATTCTCGATTGACCCGCCGGCTCTTTATTGTGACACGAAATTATGATCTAGGGCCTCACGCGAAATTCCCAGGCGCGCTTTTCTGCGCGCGTTCAAGCAGCAATTAGAGACGTTTTGTCAGGAGACACGCTAAAATGGCAGACACCAGCTACCCGGTCTATGGCGAGATTACCGGCCCGATCGTCATGATCGGTTTCGGTTCGATCGGCCACGGCACCTTGCCGCTGATCGAGCGCCACTTCAAATTCGACAAGAGCCGGTTGATCGTGGTGGAGCCCCGTGAGGACGCCAAGGACACGGAGATTTTTGCGCGCCACGGCGTGCGCCACGTCCGCGCTGCTGTGACCAAGGACAACTACAAGGAACTGCTGAAGCCGCTGCTGACCGAAGGCGGCGGCCAGGGCTTCTGCGTCAACCTCTCCGTCGACACCTCCTCGCTCGACATCATCAAGCTCTGCCGCAAGCTCGACGTGCTTTATATCGACACGGTCGTCGAGCCGTGGCTCGGCTTCTACTTCGACCCGGAAATGGACAATGCCGCGCGTACCAACTACGCGCTTCGCGAGACGATGCGCCGCGAGAAGGAAAAGAACCCCGGCGGCACGACGGCGGTTTCGACCTGCGGCGCCAATCCGGGAATGGTCTCCTGGTTCGTCAAGAAGGCGCTGCTCGACCTCGCCGACGACCTCGGCCTGAAATACGAGGAGCCGCATCAGGACGACCGTGAAGGCTGGGCCAAGCTGATGAGGAAGACCGGCGTCAAGGGCGTCCACATCGCCGAGCGGGACACCCAGCGCACCAAGCACCCAAAGCCGCTCAACGTCTTCTGGAACACCTGGTCGGTCGAAGGCTTCATCTCGGAAGGCATGCAGCCGGCCGAACTCGGCTGGGGTACCCACGAGGCCTGGATGCCGAAGAACGCCAGGAAGCACAAGAAGGGCTGTCAGGCGGCGATCTATCTCGAACAGCCGGGCGCGAACACCCGCGTGCGCAGCTGGTGCCCGACGCCGGGTCCGCAATACGGCTTCCTCGTCACCCACAATGAATCGATTTCGATTGCCGACTTCTTCACCGTCCGTGACAAGAATGGCGACGTCAGCTACCGGCCGACCTGCCACTATGCCTATCACCCGGCCAACGACGCGGTACTGTCGCTGCACGAGATGTTCGGCAACGGCGGCGCGCCGCAACCGGTGCATCACGTCCTGGACGAGACGGAACTGGAGGACGGCATCGACGAACTCGGCGTGCTGCTCTACGGCCACGACAAGAACGCCTATTGGTACGGCTCGCGCCTTTCGCTGGAAGAAACCCGCCGCATCGCTCCCTATCAGAACGCAACCGGCCTGCAGGTGACGAGCGCCGTTCTCGCCGGCATGGTCTGGGCGCTGGAGAATCCGAAAGCCGGCATCGTCGAGGCCGACGAGATGGACTACAAGCGCTGCCTCGAAGTGCAGCTCCCCTATCTCGGTCCGGTCGAAGGCCACTATACCGACTGGACGCCGCTTGACGGTCGTCCCGGTCTCTTCCCCGAAGACATCGACACCAAGGATCCTTGGCAGTTCAAGAACATCCTTGTCCGCTAAGTCGATCGCGCCCGGAGCTCTCTGGTTCCGGGCGCCTCTACCGCGATATTCGCGCCGCGGTCGCCGCTTCCTGCTCTTGCCTGCAACCTAGGATCGGGACTTGTCTTTCTCGAAAACGAATGCCTCTGCGGCTTGAGTGCAACGCCGGGCGCACAAAGTCGCCCCAGAACGTTGCTCCGCTGCTCAATTTGCCGTTAAGCCGGTTCCGGCGGAACGAATTATGGGGTAGAGCGGGGACGAGCAGAAGTCTGTAGCGGTATTGCGTTTGCATCCCGCTTCAACTCGTGACGCGGGAGAAACGCCGATGAAGCCACTCGCCATAATGATCGTCCTGGCAACCGCCACGGCGCTTGCATCATGTCAGTCGTCCCCACAGATCCGCCAAGCACCGCAGGCCCGGGCGGGCGGCGTGGAAGGATCCTGGGTGGATCCGAACGGCATTGTCTCCACCTTCGCCGGAGGCACCTTCTCGACGCGCACCACCGACACCAACCAGCTTCTCGCTTCCGGCACCTATGTGAATGTCAGCCCGACCCTCGTCGAGATCAACATGACCTCGCTGGTGCGAAACACCCAGTCCAGGGTCAATTGCGCGATGGTGGCGCCGACGCAGCTGAACTGCACGACCGATGCGGGCGCCCAGTTCTCGCTCGCCCGCCAGGGCTGAGCAAAGATCAGAAAACGACATGCCTTCGAAGCCCCCATCCGGGGGCTTCTTTGTTTCTGAAGCCGGCTTAACCCTACTTCGAATCCGGCAAAGAAGGCGCGCGTTTAGCGCTTGAAGTCGGGCGCGACTGATGAAAACATCCGGCCTGCGAAACCACCTCGACAGGAAAGGTTTCCTTCGAGGCTTGCAATCGGCTGAAGACGACAGGCAACAGGAGAACATCATGACCAAATACATGCGGACCGGTCTTATCACCGCATCGCTTCTCGCCCTTTCATCGGGCGCCGCCTTCGCCGATTACGAATTGAACATCCTGCATATCAACGATCTTCACTCGCGCATCGAGTCAATCAACAAATTCGATTCGACCTGCTCGGCCGAGGAGGAGGGCAAGAACGAGTGCTTTGGCGGCGTCGCCCGCCTGAAGACGCTGATCGACCAGAAGCGCCAGGAACTCACCGGCAAGAACGTGCTTCTGCTCAATGCCGGCGACAACTTTCAAGGATCGCTGTTCTTCACGACCTACAAGGGCACCGTCGAAGCGGAATTCCTTAACCTCATGAAGTTCGACGCGATGACCGTTGGCAACCATGAGTTCGACGAAGCCGAGGACGGACTCGCAAGCTTCCTCGACAAGGTCACCTTCCCCGTCGTGACCGCCAACGTGCTGCCGAGCCACAAGTCGAAGATCGGCGACCGGATCAAGCCGTCGCTCGTGCTGGACGTCGGCGGCGAGAAGATCGGCATTGTCGGCGCCGTCGCCAACGACACGCCGGAACTCTCTTCGCCTGGGCCCGACATCCTGATCGGCGAGGACGTGGCGACGATCACCAGCGCGATCGAGGAGATCAAGAAACAGGGTGTCGACAAGATCATCGCGCTCACCCATGTCGGCTATCCGCGCGACCTTGCGGCCATCGCGAAAATCCCGGATGTGGATGTCGTGGTCGGCGGCCATTCCCATAGCCTTCTTTCCAACACCGACGAAAAGGCCGAGGGGCCCTATCCGACGATGGTCGACAACCCGGGCGGCTACAAGGTGCCGGTGGTCCAGGCGGGTTCCTACAGCAAGTATCTCGGTGACCTCATCGTCACCTTCGACGACAATGGCGTGGTCAAGGCCGCAAAGGGCGATCCGATCCTTGTCGATTCCTCGATCAAGCCGGACGAAGCCGTGGTCGCGCGCGTCAAGGAGCTTGCCAAGCCGATCGAGGAGCTGAGGTCCAAGGTCATCGCCAAGACGGAAGCGCCGATCGACGGATCGCGCGAGAATTGCCGCGCGAAGGAATGCGAAATGGGCAGCCTCGTCGCCGACGCCATGCTGGATCGCGTCAAGGGCCAGGGCGTGACGATCGCCGTCACCAATGGCGGCGGCCTCAGGGCCTCGATCGACGCCGGCGACGTGACGATGGGCGAGGTGATCACGGTGCTGCCCTTCCAGAACACCGTCGCGACGTTTCAGCTGAAAGGCGCCGATATTCGCGCAGCGCTGGAGAACGGCGTGAGCCAGGTCGAGGAAGGCGGCGGTCGCTTCCCGCAGGTGGCCGGCCTCAAGTTTTCCTTCGATCGTTCGAAGCCGGCCGGTAACCGGGTGGTTTCGGTCGAAGTGAAGGAGGGCGACGCCTTCAAGCCGCTCGAGCCGGAAAAGACCTATTCGCTCGTCAGCAACAACTTCATGCGCGGCGGCGGCGACGGTTATGCCGTCTTCAAGGCCAAGGGCGAGAACGCCTATGACTACGGCCCGGGTCTGGAAACGGTGCTGGCCGACTATCTCGCCGCTCATCAACCATTCAAGCCCTATACGGACGATCGCATCTCCGAGGTCGCCGCTGCGGCCGGCACGACGACGTCGGAACCGGTTGCGGAAACCAAGCCGGCCGAGAGCGCTGCCGCCGCACCTGCGCCAAAGCCCTCGGCCGAAACGGCGACGCCCGCCGGCGGTCCGCAGAAGCACGTGATCGCCAGGGGCGACACGCTCTGGGATCTCGCCGAGTCCTTCTACGGCAACGGCTTCGAGTGGAAGAAGATCGCGGCGGCCAATGGTGACCCCGAGCCGCGGGCGCTGCACATCGGGCGGGAACTGGAGATTCCGGCGAAGTAAGACAATCTGCCTCGCTTGCAATGCCGGTGCGGGCTTTCCCGCGCCGGCTTTTCTTTTTAGAAGGATTTGAAAGTTGAGGCGTCGCTGGACATATAGGCGCCATGAGGAAGACGATGACAGAAGCAACCGCCGAGCCGACCGCCGCCGCTCACCCCCTCGTGAAATCGGGTAAAGTCGGTGTCCTGCTGGTCAATCTCGGCACGCCGGATGGCACCGATTACACCTCCATGCGCCGCTACCTGCGTGAATTCCTGAGCGACAGGCGCGTCATCGAGTGGTCGCGTCTCTTCTGGTATCCCATCCTCTACGGCATCGTCCTCAACACACGGCCGCAGAAGGTCGGCAAGGCCTATGAGCTGATCTGGAACAAGGAACTGAACGAAAGCTGGCTGCGCACCTATACCCGCAACCAGGCGGCGCTGATGGCTGAGACGTTTGCCGGTCATCCGCACGTCATCGTCGATTGGGCGATGCGCTACGGCCAGCCGTCGATTGCCTCGCGCATGGAGGCGCTGCAAAAACAAGGCTGCGAACGCATCCTCATATTTCCGCTCTACCCGCAATATGCGGCGGCGACGACCGCCACGGTCAACGACAAGGCCTTCGAGGCCCTGTTGAAGATGCGCTGGCAGCCGGCGCTGCGAACCGCTCCGCCCTATCACGACGATCCGGTCTATATCGATGCGCTCGCCGCCTCGATCGAGCGCCACCTGGCGACCCTCGACTGGCGGCCGGACGTGGTCCTGGCGTCGTTCCACGGCATCCCGAAGAGCTATTTCGAGCTCGGCGATCCCTATTATTGCCAGTGCCAGAAGACGGCGCGGCTGCTGCGCGACAAGCTCGGCTGGTCGAAGGAGAGGCTGCAGGTGACGTTCCAGTCCCGCTTCGGCCCGGAGGAATGGCTGCAGCCCTATACGGACGCGACGGTCGAGAAGCTCGCCAAGGAGGGCGTCAAACGCATCGCCGTCATCAATCCCGGCTTCGTTTCCGACTGTCTGGAAACGCTCGAGGAGATCGCCGGCCAGGCAGCCGAAAGCTTCCACCACAATGGTGGAGAGAAATTCACCCACATCCCCTGCCTGAACGACGGCCCCGAGGGCATGGCAGTGCTCAACCACGTCGTGCGCCGCGAACTCGAGGGCTGGTTGTAGCGTGTTGCTTGCACGGGTCTTCTGAGGTAGGATGCACCGCAAAGTTGAACGTAGCGTGACCTTGGCCGCCCAGTCGTTGAGGAAGGCACATGGAGCTACTGGACCCCTTCTTTGACCCTCAGAGCTCCTATGTCTCGACAGGGAGCCTTCCGCCGTCCGATCACATCTCACGTCTGGTAACGCAAGCCCACGAACGCTTCGGGTCAGTCACTCTGGGGCAGAACTCCCAAGTGTATCCGGCGCTTGCCCGCGTACCGAACAATGTGTTCGGAATTTGCGTCGTGAGCGTGGATGGGCGCGCGTTTGCGGTCGGAGATGCGGAACACGAATTCACCATCATGAGCGTGTCCAAGCCGTTCATCTTTGCGTTGATCTGCGATGTGATCGGCGCGACCGGCGCGCGTGAGCGGCTTGGCGTCAATGCGACCGGCTACGCATTCAACTATTGCCGGCATCGAGCGCAACGCGGAAGGACGCAGCAACGTCAATGTCTGCGCTCGAGCTCCAGATGCTGCGTCGTCAGCACGATGAAACCGCAGACGATGATCGCCGCACAGTTCATCCCAGCCATCGGCAGGCCGAGCGCCGTCAAGGCATGAACCTTCGACAGGGTGGGCAGCACCGCCATCAGCACGGTCAGGAGACTGCCCACCGCGCAGGTCCATATGGATGCCGGGACTGAATTCGACGGCGAGCAGGATCGAGCCGATCGATGCAACGCCCGCCATCAGCCCGAACAGGACCTTCTCATGTCCGACAAAGCGCCGCCGCAGTCAGATCGACAGATGCGCCCAGACCGAGATTGCCAGGCTCACAAATGCCAGGTTGCCAACAAATTGCCCCCAGATGCCATTCATCGCGCTGCGTTCGGCCTTTCACTACATTCAGAAGATCGATGTTAGACGACAACTGGTTTGAGCTCTATTAAGTCCGAACCGCCGCCAGCCGGCCTGAATACGCCGACGGGCAATGTCGGCATGCCGCTTGAAATATTTCCGCGAATCGCCACGTCATATCGCGGGCAGCACTCCAAATCCTGGAGTTGCAAAGAGGGAGGGTTATCCGTGGGCGGCTTGGATTACGCGGTCATTGCGCTTGTCGTGCTTGTATTCTTCACGCTTTTCGCCGGCGTCAAGACCGTCCCGCAGGGCTACCGCTACACGATCGAGCGCTTCGGCCGCTACATCAGGACCATAGACCCCGGATTGAACTTCATCATTCCCTATTTCGATCGCATCGGCGCCAAGATGAACGTGATGGAGCAGGTGCTCGACGTGCCGACCCAGGAGGTCATCACCAAGGACAATGCCAGCGTATCGGCTGACGCCGTCGCCTTCTATCAGGTGTTGAACCCCGCCCAGGCCGCCTATCAGGTCTCCAATCTCGAGAACGCCCTTCTCAACCTGACAATGACCAATATCCGCTCGGTCATGGGGTCGATGGATCTCGACGAATTGCTCTCCAACCGCGATACGATCAACGACCGGCTGCTCCGCGTCGTCGACGAGGCCGCCAATCCATGGGGCCTCAAGATCACCCGTGTCGAGATCAAGGATATCGCCCCGCCGACCGACTTGGTCGAGGCCATGGCCCGGCAGATGAAGGCCGAGCGCGAGAAACGCGCACAGGTGCTCGAAGCCGAAGGCAGCCGGAATGCGCAGATCCTGCGCGCCGAAGGCGCGAAGCAGTCGGCGATCCTCGAGGCGGAGGGCCAACGGGAAGCGGCCTATCGCGAGGCCGAAGCGCGCGAGCGCCTGGCGGAAGCGGAGGCCAAGGCGACCCGGGTAGTCTCGGAAGCAATCGCCGCAGGCGACGTGCAGGCCATCAACTATTTCGTCGCGCAGAAATACACCGAGGCTTTGGCCTCTATCGGTACCGCGAACAACCAGAAGATCGTGCTGATGCCGATGGAGGCATCCTCGCTGATCGGCTCGCTCGGCGGCATCGGTGCGATCGCCAGGGAAGTGTTCGGCGACGGTCAGGCGCCCGGCCCCTCCCGCCCCCGTCAGTCGACGCCGCGCACTGGCCCCGCGTCCGGCCCCGTCGAGAACGCATGAGGATCGTTCGATGATCCAGCGCATCGCGCTCGAGCTCGGCCCCTGGAACTGGTGGGCCCTGGGCCTCCTGCTGCTGGCGGCGGAGGTGATCCTACCCGGGGTCTTCCTGGTGTGGATCGCGTTGGCGGCGCTCCTCACCGGCGCCCTGTCGCTCGTCCTATGGGACATGGGCTTCTGTGTCTGGGAGGTGCAACTCGTCGTCTTCTCGCTACTCGCGCTCGTCTCGGTGATAATCGGGCGGCGCTTCGTCGTCTCTTCGTCGGAAAGCGACGAGCCCTTGCTCAACAAGCGCGGCGAGAGCCTCATCGGCCGCACCGCCGTGCTCGAGCAGCCGATCGCCGAGGGCCGAGGGCGCGTCCGCCTCGACGACACGACCTGGGCCGTCGAGGGGCCGGACCTGCCCGCCGGCACCCGCGTGAGCATCGTCGCCAGCAGCGGCCGACAGCTGACCATCGAGCCGGCCTGACGCTGGTATTGTCCCGCAGCCGATTTCCCTTAAGAAACGATTGCTTAACCACGTGCCTTTACGATTGCGAAACGATTGTAATCAGGTTCGCGGACAGACGGTAGATGGCGCCCAGTTTTTCACGCTCGATCACGGCGGGCGCATTGCTTGCGAGAAAGCGACTCTGGCTTCTGGCGAGCTGTGCCTTTCTTGCCGCGAGCCCGGCGGCTACGCAGAGCCTTGATGTGTCGGGAGCCAAGGACGCCGCGGTGACGGGCATTGCGACTGAGGCGGTGGCCTTTCCGGCTATCACCGATCCTCAAACGACAGCCGCCGTTGCGGCCGCTGACCTCCCACCGGCGCTGGACGAGGATTTCAACCGCCTCAACCGGCGCGAGGAGACGATCGACGGTCTTCGCGCGCGCATCGATCCGGACGCCGGTCAGGCGCAAGGCATCCGCATCGGCACATTCGTGCTGAAGCCGGCACTCAGCGAAACCTTCAACCATGAACGGCAGAAGAACGGCAGGACGAGCCAGAGCCGAAGCTTTCTCGAGACCGGCCTCAAAGGGTCGCTCATATCGGACTGGTCGCGCCACCAACTGAGCGTGACCGGCGAAGGTGTGCTGCAGGAGAACATATCAGGCGAAGGCGAGGAAGAGCCGCGCGCCGACGTCGATGCGGAATTGCGTCTCGACCTGAGCAACGAAACAATTGCCAGACTGAGCGCGGGCTACAGTTTCGAGCGCGAGGACGCCAATGATCCAAACGCCATAGCCAATGCCGAGGAGCAATCGGCAGTCGACACCTATCGGCTGGGCGCTGCGGTCGAGCGCGACCTAGGCCTCATTCGCGGCTCCGTCGGCCTCGATTTCGAGCGGCAGACCTATGGCGATGTCGAGCTCGACAACGGAACGACGCTGTCGCAGGAGGACCGCAACCGCAATACCGGCACGCTCACCGGCCGCCTCGGTTACGAGCTTTCGCCGGCACTTATCCCCTTCCTCGAGGCCTCGGTCGGCAACTCCATCTACGATCTGCGGCGCGATACGCTCGGCTTCGAGCGCTCTTACGTGAGCTATGCGGGCCGCGGCGGCATGGAGGTCGACCTCGGCGAGAAGCTCAATGGCGAGCTGGCGATGGGATACGAAACGTTTCGTTTTGACGATGAGCGGCTCGGCGACCTCAGCGGCCTTTCGGTCGACGGGCGGATCAACTGGTCGCCGCAGCGCGGCACCGACGTGCTCTTCGGTCTCTTGACCTACCTCGACCCGTCCACGACAGCAGGCAACCCGGGATCGATCAAATACGAGCTGACGAATATCATCACCCACCAGCTGCGTTCGACGCTGGTCGCGACACTGTCGAACAGCCTGACATTGCGCGATTTTCCCGCGGATGCCGCCGCCGCCGACGAGGCCACCTGGCGGACCGGCGCCGGTCTGACGTGGGACATGAGCCGCTATCTCGCCCTGACCGGTGACGTCAGCTACGAGCGCACGAAGAGGGATGTCGGCCCTGCGAGCGACACGACCCGCGTCGGCGTCGGCTTGACGTTGCGGCGCTGAGGAAAGCGGGAGTCCTCCTTCAAAAGAAGAAAGGCCGCGGCTGAGGACGCGGCCAGTCTCGATCGTTCGAATTTCGCCTGAGCAAAAAGCTCACTTCAATCCTTGTAGCAGCGACCTGAGCGGCCCTTCGACCGTGGGACGAATATCGGCGCGCTCGAGCGCGAAGGCGACATTGGCGAGGATAAAGCCGTCTTTCGCCCCGCAGTCGAAAGTCTCGCCGCGGAAATGATAGGCGGCGAAAGGCTGCGCCTCGGCAAGCTTCACCATGCCGTCGGTCAACTGGATCTCGTTGCCGGCGCCGCGTTCCTGCCGCTCGAGAATCGGGAAGATTTCCGGCTGCAGGATATAGCGGCCGTTGATGAAGAAGTTGGACGGCGCCGTGCCGGGGGCCGGCTTCTCGACCATTTTGGTAATCTTGAAACCGTCGCCGACCGTGTCGCCGACGCCGACGATACCGTATTTGTGCGCCTGGTCGGGGGCGCACTCCTCGACGGCGATGACATTGCCGCCGCTGTGCTCGTAAAGCTCGACCATGCCCTTGAGGCAACCCTTCTCGCCCTTCATGATCATGTCGGGGAGAAGCAGCGCGAAGGGCTCGTTGCCGACGAGTTCACGCGCGCACCATACCGCGTGGCCGAGGCCGAGCGGCGCCTGCTGGCGGGTGAAGCTCGTCGTGCCGGCCTGCGGCAGCATGGCTTCGAGCAGCTCGATCTCCGCCTTCTTGTTGCGCTCGCGCAGCGTCTGGTCGAGCTCGACCTGGATGTCGAAATAATCCTCGATGACCGCCTTGCTGCGACCCGTCACGAAGATCAGATGCTCGATCCCCGCTTCCAGTGCTTCGTCGACGACATACTGGATGACCGGCTTGTCCACCACCGTCAGCATTTCCTTCGGCACCGCCTTGGTGGCGGGAAGAAAACGCGTCCCAAGGCCTGCAACGGGGAACACGGCTTTGCGGACTTTACGCTTCTCGGTCATGAACACCTCCTCGGAGTGGATCTCGGTCTAGCCTGAAACAGGCGAATTGGAATCGGAATTAGTCGTCATTTGCCATTTTTTGCGAAGGAAGACGACTCAGGAATTTCATGGTAAAGACTTTGTTGACTTCGTTTCTGTAGGCTTCTCACTGACCCGAAACGGCTGCTGCCGCTCGGCCTCACGAAGGACCGCATGCTGCCCCTCAAGCGGCCCGCTGCGGGCAACATTTGCAAAACCCGGAGTAATCCGTCCGGCATGAACGCTGGCTGAATGCTCCGCCGAGAAACGGAACCGACAGCAGATGATCAGAAACCGCAGGACGTTCTTCCGACATATCGCCGCCGCTCTCGTCGTTGTCGCCGCGCTTGGTCCCTCGGCCGCGCGCGCGGATCAAGGTTTTCAGAACTGGATCAACAACTTCTACTCAACGGCGGCCAAGAGCGGGATCACCCAGGCGACCTACCGTAAGGCTTTCGCCGGCGTGAAGACCCCCGACCCGGCCGTCATTGAAAAAGCCAACTTCCAGCCCGAGTTCAAGCACAAGATTTGGGAATATATCGACTCGCGTGTCAATCCGTATACCAGGCGCATTGGCCAGGAGATGGCAGCCAAGCACGCGCGCACGCTCGACTCGCTCGAACGGCATTTTGGCGTCGACAGGACCATCCTGCTGGCGATCTGGTCGATGGAGTCGAACTACGGCGCTGTCCTCCAGAAGGACGATCGGCTGCACTATGTGCCGCGCGCGCTCGCAACGCTTGCCTATGCCGATCCGAAGCGGGCGAAATTTGCCAGGACTCAGCTGATCGCGGCCTTGAAGATCCTGCAGAGCGGCGACATCACCCCGCGCGAGCTGACCGGCTCCTGGGCCGGCGCCATGGGGCATACGCAGTTCATCCCGACCAGCTACCTGCTCTACGCGGTCGACGCCGACGGCAACGGCCATCGCGACATCTGGAATTCGGTTCCCGATGCGCTGGCCACGGCTGCGAACCTCTTGAAGAAGAACGGCTGGCAGGCCGGGCAGACCTGGGGCTACGAGGTCGTGGCGCCAGCCAATGCGGCGAAATATTCGGGCCAGACGAAAACGCTCGGCCAATGGGCCGCGCTTGGCTTCCTCCGCCCGAACGGCAAGGGTTTCAGCACTTCCAAGACGCGAGCCGAACTCAAGCTGCCGGGCGGCGGCCGGGGCCCGGCCTTCCTGATGACGAAGAACTTCTTTGTCATCAAGCGCTACAACGCGTCGGACTCCTATGCGCTTGGCGTCGGGCTGCTCGCCGACCAGATCGCCGGCTATGCCGGCATGCAGCAGCGTTGGCCGCGGCCCGACGGTTCGCTCGACATCAGCGAGAAGTTCGAACTGCAGAACAGGCTCAAGGAACTTGGCTACTACGACGGCGAGGTGGACGGCAATTTCGGCTCCGGCTCGAAAGCCGCGATCCAGGCCTTCCAGGCGCAGAACGGCCTGCCCACCGACGGTGAACCGACGCAGAATCTGCTGCGCGCCTTGCGCAAGTGACCGCTCTGCAGCCAATCTCCCACGGCGATTTTCGATCATTCGATCCCAAGTCGCCGTGAATTGGCGTATGATGAAAGCGCCTGCCATTCGACGGTGATGTAATCATGTTGATAACCAGAGATGCCGGGAAAGGGTCGCTTCTCCTGCGTTTGGCGCCGGTCTTCGCGGCTGCGGCGGCGATGCTGGTCACCGGCTTCTTTGCCACCATGGCCGAGGCGCAAGAACCGGTCCCGCGTCGCACCCTGTTGCAACGGCTCTTCGGCGGCTTCGCCCCACAGCGGCGGACATATTACGAGGATCCAAACCAGTATCCGACCCAGCCGCGGCCGCGACGCATACAAAGGCGGCGGCAGCAGCCGGCCGAGCAGCAGCGGCCGCGACAGCAGCGCGCCAAGCCGCGCGTCGCCGATGCACCCCCGCCGGCGGCCGTGGTCGAGAAATCGCCGGATGCGAAAAAGGTGCTCGTCGTCGGCGACTTCGTTGCCGGAAGTCTCGGCGACGGCCTGAAGGCCGCGTTCGAAATGACGCCGGGCGTCGTTGTCGAAACGCGCGCCAACGGCTCGTCTGGCCTTGTCCGCGACGACTACTTCAATTGGCCGGACAGCCTGCCGGGCTATATGGCGGAGCTCAAGCCCTCGGTCATCGTCGTCAGTCTAGGCGCCAATGACCGGCAGATGATGCGGATCGGCGAGACCAAGGAGACGTTGCGCACCGACCTCTGGACGGCGGAATACCGCAAGCGCGTCAACGCCCTTGCCGCTCTCGCTCGAAAGGACAATCTGCCGCTTCTCTGGGTCGGCATGCCGCCCTTCCAATCGACCGCCATGACCGCCGACATGGTCACCTTCAACGGCATTTACCGCGAAGAGGTGGAGAAGGTCGGCGGGCAGTTCATCGACATCTGGGACGGCTTCGTCGACGAGGGAGGCAAGTTCGTCCTGACAGGTTCCGACATCAACGGCCAGCAGGTCCGCCTGCGCGGCTCCGACGGCATCAACCTGACCAAGGCGGGCAAGCGCAAGCTCGCCTTCTACGTCGAGAAGGACATCCGCAAGCTGCTCGGCGAGGCCGCCGCCGATGCGGACGTGCCGGGCGCCGAGGGCCTCAAGGATCTCGTGGTCACGGCCCCGCTTGCCAACGAGGATATCGTCAAGACGCCGCCGATCGGCGTGACCGATCCGGCGCTCGACGGCGCAACCGCACTTCTGGGCGCAGGCGCGCCGCAGAAGGGGACCGGCAAGAGCCCGAGAGACCTGCTCGTTGAAAAGGGCGAGGTTCCGGCCGCACCGGTCGGACGCGTCGACGACTTCCGGCTTGCGAAACCGGCAACCGTGATCAGCAATCCGCTGTTGCGGGACTGAGTGTTAGACGTTTCATGTCGGCAGAGGGGCCTGCCGCGACGCCGTAAGCTCACGATCGGAACATTGTTGCTTGCCATACCTCAAGGGTCGTCATCCTCGGCCTTGATTCGAGGCTCCATGCCCCAGGATTCCCCATTACGCATGCTCGTGACATTTCGGAGCGAAGCTTGCGCAGCCCCTTGTGTTTGGATCCTTGGGTCAAGCCCGAGGATGACGGCGGTTAGAGAGGTGCGGCAACTTAGACGCAGGGCCCGCAATTTGCGAGACCCGCATGGAGCGTTTAAGCCGACTACCGCGGCAGCAGCGTCGATCCCATCAGGGCCTCGTCGATCGCTCGCGCCGCCTGGCGGCCTTCCCGGATCGCCCAGACGACGAGCGACTGGCCGCGGCGGACGTCGCCGGCGGTCCAGAGTTTGTCGAGCGAGGTCCTGTAGTCCCGCTCGTTCGCCACGACGTTGGTCGAGCCGCGCCGGTCGGTGTTAAGCGAGAGCTTGTCGCCGAGGTCCTTGAGCACGCTGTCGGTGAAGGGACCGCGGAAGCCGATGGCGATGAAGGCGAGGTCCGCCTTGATGATGAACTCGGTACCGGCGATCGGCTTGCGGCGATCGTCGACCTGGCAGCACTTGACGCCGGTCAGGTTGCCATCCTCGTCGCCGACGAATTCGAGCGTCGCAACCTGGAATTCGCGGACCGCGCCCTCGGCCTGGCTGGAGGAGGTGCGCATCTTCGTCGCCCAGAACGGCCAGACGGCGAGTTTGTCTTCCTTCTCGGGCGGCTGCGGGCGGATGTCGAGCTGCGTCACCTTGACGGCACCCTGGCGGAAGGCGGTCCCTACGCAGTCGGAGGCCGTGTCGCCGCCGCCGACGACCACAACATGCTTGCCGCCGGCAAGGATCGGCTCGGAGGGCCAGCCGACGCTGTCGATGTTCTCGCGGCCGACGCGGCGGTTCTGCTGCACCAGATAGGGCATGGCGTCGTGCACGCCGATGAATTCGACGCCTGGAATTCCGGCATCGCGCGGAGTCTCGGAGCCGCCGCAATAGAGCACCGCGTCATTGTCATCGAGAAGCGTCTGCACCGCCACGTCGACGCCGACATTGACGCCGCAATGGAAGGTCACGCCTTCGCCCTTCATCTGCTCGACGCGGCGGTCGATGAAGTTCTTCTCCATCTTGAAATCCGGGATGCCGTAGCGCAGCAGACCGCCTGGCTTCGATTCGCGCTCGTAGACATGGACCTCGTGTCCGGCGCGGGCGAGCTGCTGGGCGGCCGCCATGCCAGCAGGGCCGGAGCCGATGACCGCCACCTTCTTGCCGGTCTTGGTCACGGCCGGCTGCGGCACGATGTAGCCCATCTCATAGGCCTTGTCGGCAATCGCCTGCTCGACAGTCTTGATCGCCACCGGCACGTCTTCGAGGTTCAGCGTACAGGCTTCCTCGCACGGCGCCGGGCAGACGCGGCCGGTGAACTCCGGGAAGTTGTTGGTCGAATGCAGGTTGCGGATCGCCTCGTCCCAATTGCCGTTATAGACGAGATCGTTCCAATCCGGGATCTGATTGTGTACCGGACACCCGGTCGGCCCATGGCAGTAAGGAATGCCGCAGTCCATGCAGCGAGCGGCCTGCTTCTGCACTTCCTGCTCGGACATCGGAATGGTGAATTCACGGAAATGGCGGATGCGGTCGGACGCCGGCTGGTACTTCGCTACCTGCCGGTCGATCTCGAGAAATCCAGTAACCTTGCCCATCTTACGATCCTGATAATTTCAATCTGAACGGGCGCGCCTCGGCGCGCGTAATGGCCCCCGCACCGGAACCGGATCGGGGGCCGCTCTTTCAGAGCCGGTTACTCGGCCGCTTCAGCCATCTTCATGCGCTCCATGTCCTCTAGCGCACGGCGGTATTCGACCGGCATGACCTTGCGGAATTTCGGCCGGTAATCCGCCCAGTGTTCGAGGATCTCCTTGGCACGCGGCGAACCGGTGAAGTGCAGGTGGTTGGAGATGAGCTGATAAAGCCGCTCCTCGTCGTGGCGCGTCATGTCGCCCGAGACGTCCACCCGTCCCTTGTACATCAGGTCGCCGCCGTGATGGTGCAGCTTCTCCAGCATGTCGTCCTCCTCCGGCACCGGCTGCAGCTCGACCATGGCCATGTTGCAGCGGCGGGCGAAGTCACCTTCCTCGTCGAGAACATAGGCGACGCCACC
The DNA here is from genome assembly GCF_002531555.1 of Sinorhizobium sp. BJ1. NCBI lineage: Bacteria > Pseudomonadati > Pseudomonadota > Alphaproteobacteria > Hyphomicrobiales > Rhizobiaceae > Sinorhizobium > Sinorhizobium sp. BJ1. The sequence continues at coordinate 23,526 of NZ_NWTH01000009.1, read as the reverse complement.
GGACATGCCGGCCGCGAAGTTGCGCCCCGTACTGCCGAGCACGACGACCACACCGCCCGTCATGTATTCGCAGCCGTGGTCGCCGACGCCCTCGACGACCGCCACCGCGCCGGAGTTGCGCACTGCGAAGCGTTCGCCGGCGACGCCGTTGAAGTAGCACTCGCCCGAGATCGCCCCGTAGAGCAGGGTGTTGCCGACGATGATCGATTGGTGCGGCACGATCCTGGTGTTTTCCGGCGGCCGGACGATGATGCGCCCGCCGGAAAGGCCCTTGCCGACATAGTCGTTGCCGTCGCCGACGAGATCGAAGGTGATGCCGCGCGCCAGGAACGCCCCGAAGGACTGGCCAGCCGTGCCCTTGAGGGTCACATGGATCGTGTCGTCCTTCAGGCCCTTGTGGCCCCAACGCTTGGCGAGCGCACCGGAAAGCATGGCGCCGGCCGAACGGTCGACGTTCTTGATCTCCGCCTCGAATGCCACCGGCACCTTGGTCTCGAGCGCGAGCTTGGCCTTCTCGATCAGCCTGCGGTCGAGAATGTCGTCGATCGGATGGTTCTGACGGGCCGTCCAGTAGGTCGCTTCCTTCGGCGCTTCCACCTTGTGGAAGATCTTCGAGAAGTCGAGGCCCTTGGCCTTCCAATGTTCGATCATTCGGTCGCGCTCGAGCAGCTCCGAAGCGCCGATGATGTCGTCGAGTTTGCGGACCCCGAGCGAGGCGAGGATTTCCCGCACCTCTTCGGCCACGAAGAAGAAGTAGTTGATGACGTGTTCCGGCGTACCCTTGAAACGCTTCCGAAGCACCGGATCCTGGGTGGCAACGCCGACCGGACAGGTGTTCAAGTGGCACTTGCGCATCATGATGCAGCCGGCCGCGATCAGCGGAGCGGTGGCAAAGCCGAACTCGTCCGCGCCGAGCAGCGCGCCGATGACGACGTCACGGCCGGTTTTCAGGCCGCCGTCGACCTGCAGCGCGACGCGCGAGCGCAAGCCGTTCAGCACCAGCGTCTGCTGGGTTTCGGCAAGGCCGATTTCCCAGGGGCTGCCGGCGTGCTTCAGCGAGGTGAGCGGCGAAGCCCCGGTGCCGCCGTCGAAACCGGCGATGGTGATGTGGTCGGCGCGCGCCTTGGCGACACCGGCCGCGACCGTGCCGACCCCGACTTCCGATACCAGCTTGACCGAGACATCGGCCTCAGGATTGACGTTCTTCAGATCGTAGATCAGCTGCGCCAGATCTTCGATCGAATAGATGTCATGATGCGGCGGCGGCGAGATGAGGCCGACGCCCGGCGTCGAGTGACGCGTCTTGGCGACGGTCGCATCCACCTTATGGCCGGGCAGCTGCCCGCCCTCGCCGGGCTTCGCCCCCTGCGCCACTTTGATCTGCAGCACGTCGGCATTGACCAGATATTCGGTGGTGACGCCGAAGCGGCCGGAGGCGATCTGCTTGATCGCCGAACGCTCCGGATTCATCGAGCCATCCGGCAGCGGCAGGTAGCGATCGCTTTCCTCGCCGCCCTCGCCGGTGTTCGACTTGCCGCCGATCCGGTTCATCGCCTTAGCGAGCGTCGTATGCGCCTCGCGGCTGATCGAGCCGAAGGACATCGCCCCGGTCGAGAAGCGCTTGACGATCTCGACTGCCGGCTCGACCTCGTCGACCGGGACCGGCTGGCGGCCGGCGGCCTCGGCGCTCTTGAGGGTGAAGAGGCCGCGGATGGTGTTCATGCGCAGCGCCGATGCGTTCACCATCTCGGCGAATTCGCGGTAGCGATCCTCGGCATTGCCGCGCACCGCATGCTGCAGCGAAGCAATCGCGTCCGGCGTCCAGGCATGGCTCTCGCCGCGCATGCGGAAGGCATATTCGCCGCCGATGTCGAGCGCGTTGGCCAGCACCGGATCGACGCCGAAGGCGGCCTTGTGACGCGCCACCGTCTCGGCGGCGATCTCCTCGAGGCCGATGCCCTCGATGGTCGTCGCCGTGCCGAAGAAATACTTGTCGACCAGCTTCGACGAGAGGCCGACGGCGTCGAAGATCTGCGCGCCGCAATAGGACTGGTAGGTCGAGATCCCCATCTTGGACATGACCTTCAGGATGCCCTTGCCGACCGCCTTGATGTAGCGGTAGACGATCTCGCTGGCGTCGACCTCCTTCGGGAACTCGCCGCGCTTGTGCATGTCGACGAGCGTGTCGAAGGCGAGATAGGGGTTGATCGCCTCGGCGCCATAGCCGGCAAGCAGGCAGAAGTGATGCACCTCGCGCGGTTCACCGGATTCCAGCACGATGCCGACCGAGGTGCGCAGGCCCTTGCGGATCAGGTGGTGATGCACCGCCGCGGTGGCGAGCAGTGCCGGGATCGCGACGCGATCCGGACCGACCTGCCGGTCGGAGAGCACGATGATGTTGTAGCCACCCTTGACCGCCGCTTCGGCCCGCTCGCAGAGCCGGTCGAGCATTTCCGGCATGCCTTCGTCGCCGCGCGAAATGTCGTAGGTGAAGTCGAGCGTCTTCGTGTCGAAGCGGTCTTCCGTGTGGCCGATCGAGCGGATCTTCTCGAGGTCGCCGTTCGTCAGGATCGGCTGGCGGACTTCCAGCCGCTTGGCATGCGCCATGCCGGCGTGGTCGAGGATGTTCGGCCGCGGGCCGATGAACGAGACGAGGCTCATCACCAGTTCCTCGCGGATCGGGTCGATCGGCGGGTTGGTGACCTGAGCGAAGTTCTGCTTGAAATAGGTGTAGAGCAGCTTCGGCTTGTCGGACATCGCCGAGATCGGCGTGTCGGTGCCCATCGAGCCGATCGCTTCCTGACCGGTCGTCGCCATCGGCGACATCAGCAGCTTCGTGTCTTCCTGGGTGTAGCCGAAGGCCTGCTGGCGATCGACAAGCGATACGTCGCGGCGCAGCGCCCGCGGCTCGACCGGCTTCAGGTCTTCGAGGATGAGCTGGGTATCGTCGAGCCACTGGCGGTAGGGATGCTTGCCGGCAAGCGACGACTTCACCTCCTCGTCGGAGATGATGCGGCCCTCTTCCATGTCGATCAGCAGCATCTTGCCCGGCTGCAGGCGCCACTTCTTGACGATCTTGTCTTCATCGACCGGCAGCACGCCGGCTTCAGACGCCATGATGACGCGGTCGTCGCTGGTGACGATGTAGCGCGCCGGGCGCAGACCGTTGCGGTCGAGCGTGGCGCCGATCTGGCGGCCGTCGGTGAAGGCAACCGCCGCCGGTCCGTCCCACGGCTCCATGAGCGCCGCGTGATACTCGTAGAACGCCTTGCGCTCCGGCGACATCAGCTGGTTGCCGGCCCAGGCCTCCGGGATCAGCATCATCACCGCATGCGACAACGAATAGCCGCCCTGCACCAGGAACTCCAGCGCGTTGTCGAAGCAGGCGGTGTCGGACTGGCCCTCGTAGGAGATCGGCCAGAGCTTCGAGATATCGTCGCCGAATAGCGGCGAGGAAACCGACGCTTGCCGCGCCGCCATCCAGTTGACGTTGCCGCGCAGCGTGTTGATCTCACCGTTGTGGGCGACCATGCGGTAGGGATGCGCCAGCTTCCAGGACGGGAAGGTGTTCGTCGAGAATCGCTGGTGAACCAGCGCTACGGCCGACTGGAAGCGCTCGTCGGCGAGGTCCTTGTAGTAGGCTCCGACCTGGTAGGCGAGGAACATGCCTTTGTAGACGATGGTCGAGGTCGACAGCGACACGACATAGAAGCCGAGATCGCCACCATCCGCCTCCGCATAGATGCGGTTGGAGATCACCTTGCGCAGCGTGAACAGGCGCCGCTCGAATTCCGCGTTGGTGGCGGCGTCGCGGCCGGCGCCGATGAAGACTTGCACGTGGTGCGGCTCTGTGGCAGCGATGTCGGGCGCCTTGGAGAGCGATGAATTGTCGACCGGAACGTCGCGGAAGCCGAGCAGGTGTTGACCTTCCTCGGCGACCACTTCGCTGATCACCTCCTTGAAATGGGCGATCAGCTTGTCGTCGCGCGGCATGAAGAGATAGCCGACGGCATATTCGCCGGCCTTGGGCAGGGTAACCCCCTGGCCGGCCATCTCCTCGCGAAAGAAGCGGTCGGGAATCTGCACGAGAATGCCCGCGCCGTCGCCCATCAGCGGGTCGGCGCCGACCGCACCGCGATGCGTCAGGTTTTCGAGCATGAAGAGGCCATCGCGCACGATCTGGTGCGACTTCTCCCCCTTCATATGCGCGACGAAGCCGACGCCGCAGGCGTCGTGTTCGTTACGCGGATCATAAAGGCCCTGTTTTCGCGGCAGACCGGAGGGGAATGCGGGCGTTTTCACAGCCGTCGCAGCATTCTGTGCGAGGTTGAGCCCAATCTGTTGTGATGGCGAATGATCCGTCATCGTCTTCCCTCCTGTTGCACCCGGAATTCCGGGCATGCCGCGGCCCGCGCGCCTATCGCCGTCCTGCGTTTCGCATCGCGGCAAGCCGGGGCATTATCGTCGCATGATCCTGATCAGGTCGCAAATGAAGCGCGGCTGCACCAGGCACGAATGTCCACGACCATCCTGATGGCAGGCAGTCACGGCCGAATGAAATCCGGCCAAACCCCTTGCGCTCTCCGCCCGATGCCGCTTTTCGCTGGCCTTCCGGCGATTGTTCCGGTCCCTAGACCGAAATAGGACAGCAAACCTGTCCTATTTCATGCGCTCTATGCCAGAAAGCGCCCCCCTTCGCAAGGGGCATCGCCGCAAATAATAGAGGAGATTTTGCCGAACATTGCCGTAAATTGCGCAGTTTTGAAATTAAATTACGCCTCGGGCCCACATTCTTCGCTTTGGTTTCAAACTGGTCTCCTGTTGGCATTGCGCCGGAGCCAAAGCATTGCCTGACAGGCGAACTCGGCTATGGTCTCGCCGAAGCATCCGCCAGGGGCTGACAGACAGGGTGATGTGCCAATGATATTTGCCTCCGACAACTGGGCCGGTGCCCATCCGGCAATTGCCGATAACCTCGTCGCGCATGCCCAGGGCTATGTCTCCGCCTATGGCACGAGCGATCTCGACCGGTCGGTGGAAAAACGCCTGTCGGAGATTTTCGAAAGGGATGTCGCGGTGTTTTTCGTCGGCACCGGAACGGCCGCCAATTCGCTGGCACTGGCGAGCGCCAATAGGGCGGGGGGCGTCGTCTTCTGCCACCGCGAGGCACATGTGAATGTCGACGAATGCGGGGCGCCGGAGTTTTTCTCCCATGGCGCCAGGCTGAGCCCGGTCGACGGCGAGCATGGCAAGATGGCAGCAGCCCGGCTCGAGGCCGAAATCCGCCGGTTTCCACCGGAATTCGTACATGGCGGCCAACCGATGGCGGTAACGCTGACGCAGGCGACCGAAAGCGGTAGCGTCTATTCGCTCGAGGAGATCGAAACGCTCGCCTCGATCGCTCAATCCCACAAGCTGCCGTTGCACATGGACGGCGCACGCTTCGCCAATGCCCTGGTCAGCCTCGACGTCACGCCGGCCGAGATGACTTGGAAGCGCGGCGTCGACCTTCTGTCCTTCGGCGGCACGAAGAACGGCTGCTGGTGCGCCGAGGCCCTTATTCTCTTCGACCTCTCCAAGGCGCACGAAATGCACTTCCTGCGCAAGCGTGCGGCGCAGCTCTTCTCGAAGTCGCGCTTTATCGCAGCCCAGTTCGAAGCCTATCTCGCCGGCGACCTGTGGCTCGAACTCGCCCGCCATGCAAACGCCATGGCCCGTCGCCTGGCGGAGGGAATCTCGGCTTCGGCCGATAGCCGGCTGGCCTGGGCGCCGGAAGCCAACGAGGTTTTCGTGATCCTGAAGCGTGAGTTGGCCGCACGGCTGCAGCAGCAGGGGGCGGTCTTCTACGACTGGCCCGTGCCGCACCATCTCGCCGGCAGCCTCACCGAGAATGAAGGCCTCTATCGCCTCGTCACCAGCTTCGCCACGCAGGCCGAAGATGTCGACCGGTTCGTCGCTGCCTGCTGAAGACCGCCGCCGCGGCGGAAATGCCCCATGAAAAAACGGCGCCCCCGAGGGCCGCCGTCCTAATAGGCCTGACCGTTGAAGTTAGGCGTTCTGCGCCTCGATCTGCTTCGGCTGAGAGGAGACCGAAGTGATCTCGATGCGGCGCGGTTTGGCTGCTTCGGGGATCTCGCGCAAGAGATCGACATGAAGCAGGCCGTTCTTCAGCGAGGCGGCTCTGATCTCGACATGGTCGGCAAGCTGGAAGCGGCGCTCGAAGGCGCGCTTGGCGATGCCGCGATGGAGAAACTGGGTTTCCTCACCCTTCTCCTCGCTCTTTTCGCCCTTGATCGTCAGCGTGTTTTCACGCGCTTCGACCGAAAGCTCGGTCTCGTCGAAGCCGGCAACGGCCATGGTGATGCGATAGGCGTTTTCGCCGGTCCGCTCGATGTTGTAGGGCGGATAGGTCTGCGCCTGATCGGGCTGGCCAAGGCTGTCAAGCATGGTGAACAGGCGATCGAAGCCGACGGTGGAGCGGTAGAGGGGGGAAAAATCAACGTGGCGCATGGTGTCCTCCTTCAAGAGCAACGGTTTGCGATGTCTGCCCTGCCACCCCATTTGGCTGTGGCATGACCGGTGAACGGACCCGTCTACGGCGTCCGCAAGCAAGACATGGGAATGCCTTCGCATGAGTTCAAGGGGCCGTCTGGCAGCGTTGGTGAACGGCATATGAACGACCGGTTCGGTCGCCGTTCAGCCATGCGGGTATAAAACAAGCACACTGGGTGAAAGCGCCCAGGGCTGAAGTGACATGTCCCTTCTCCTTCAGCGGCCGGAAGCGGTGATCGTCCGGATTTCATCCGCCGCTTCCGGCTTTTTTCTTTGACGCAGGCGAGACCGCCGCCTATCCCTGATGATCTCGACTTCGTTCTAATCGGCCGACGCCTTCATGACGACGATCCTTCAATCCACGCCGGACAATCCGATACCGGGAAAGCCCCAGGTGGGCTTTTTCGACGGCGCCGGCGATCGCAAGATTCGTTATGCGGTGTTCAAGGCGAACGCGCCGGTCACGCGCGGCACGATCGTGCTGCTGCAGGGGCGCAACGAGTCGATCGAGAAATACTTCGAAACGATCGGCGACCTCATGGCGGCAGGATTTTGGGTCGCCACTTTCGACTGGCGCGGCCAGGGTGGGTCCGAACGGCTGTTGCCACAGCCGGGCCGTGGCCACGTGGAGCATTTTGCCGATTACGAGCGCGACCTCACGATATTCCTCGAGCAGATCGTCCTGCCCGACACGCGCCTGCCCTTCTCCATCGTCGCCCATTCAATGGGGGCGCTCGTCGCCCTGTCGCTGGCGCCGATGCTGGCAAGCCGCATCGACCGGATGGTGCTGCTCGCCCCCTTCCTGGGCTTGAGGGGCCAGGCGATCGGCGAGCACGGCATCGTGGCGATCGCCACCGCCATGCGCTGGTTCGGCCTCGGCAGCCTGCCGGTGCGCGGCGACACCGAGGGTCGGACGCCGTTCGACAACAATCCGCTGACCACCGACAGCCGACGCTATGCGCGCAACCTGGCTTTGATCGACGCCCATCCGCATTTGCGGATCGGGCCACCGACGGGCCGGTGGCTCAGCGAGTCGTTCCGGGTGATCAGGCACGCCATGCGCCGCGAACACCTGACGAAGATCATCGTCCCGACCGTCATCCTGGCGCCGACGGCCGACGCTCTCGTGCCCTATCTCGCGATGGAGTTCCTCGCCAGCAATTTCCGGGCCGGCCACCTGATACCGATCGACGGCGCGCGCCACGAGCTCTTCCAGGAGGCCGACCGCTACCGCGCTCAGGCACTCGCCGCAATTCTGGCCTTCCTGCCGGAGGCGAATGACGAGGACGCCGATCCTTCGCCGCGCACCATGGAGGATGCGTGAGTCAGCGTGATCGCAACATCTCCAGCGCCTGCGCATGCAGTTCCGGGCTGCCGGCGGCGATGATCTCGCCGCCCATTTCCGCCGGCCCGCCCTGCCAGTCGGTGATGACGCCGCCCGCCTGCTCGATCAGCGGAATGAGCCCGCCGACATCATAGGGCTTCAGGCCGCATTCGATGACGAGGTCGACATGGCCGGCCGCCAGCAGCGCGAAAGCGTAGCAATCGCACCCGTAGCGGAAGAGCCGCACCTTCGCCTGCAGCGCCTCGAAGCGCTCCTTGAGTTCGCCCGTGTAGAGATGCGGCGAGGTGGTGAACAGAACAGCGTCCGAGAGCGCACCGCAGGGACGCGTTGACAGCACCTTCTCGCCGCCGGGGCCGCGATAGGTCGCTTTCTGGCCGTCGGCGAAATAGCGCTCGCCGGTGAAGGGCTGGTCCATCAGTCCCATGATCGCCCTGCCGTTGCGGTAGAGCCCGATCAGAGTTCCCCAGACCGGCAGGCCGGAGATGAAGGCACGGGTCCCGTCGATCGGATCGATGACCCAGACATGTTCGCGATCGAGGCCAATATTGCCGTGCTCCTCGCCGAGGATGCCGTGCTCGGGAAACGCGCCTTCGATCAACAGCCGGATCGCCGCTTCCGCCGACTGGTCGGCTTCCGTGACGGGGTCGAAACCGCCCTCGAGCTTGTTGACGACGCTCGTGCCTGTGCGGAAGCGCGGCAGGGTTTCCGCCTTGGCGGCATCGGCGAGGCGGTCGAAGAAGGAACGATCGGGCAGCATGTCACTCTCTTGAGCGGAGGAACGAAGTTCCTTCTGAATAGAGGAAATTTGTCGAAAGGCAACGACGGCACCGGCGGCGCCGGTTCGGGAACAGCTGCGTCCACGTCCGGATCGCTGCATTGGTTTTGCCGCGACGCAAAAGACTGACCCCTTGAAACTTGACAATTGTGCAGTGCAATATTAAAGTTTCCAGGCAGTCACGCGTGGCTGCAAATACCCTCCTTGGGTGTTTCCTCCCTAGACTTGACCGCGCCGCTGGCGCGGTTCTTTTTGAGCGCGAGAGGGATTTTACTCCGCAGCAAGCGGCAGATAGGCGCCGTACTCCTCCACATGGCGCGCCAGCGCCGCGACGAAGGTCGCAAGATCGGTCGCCAGGGCGGCGAAACCCGGCTTTCTGACCAGTGTCGCCTCGTCGATATAGAGGCTGCGGTTGATCTCGATCTGAAGCGCGTGAAGACCGCGCGTCGGCCGACCGTAGTGCTCGGTGATGAAGCCGCCGGCATAGGGCTTGTTGCGGGTCACTGCATAGCCGAGCTGCTCCAGGAGCTCGACCGCAACGCGTGACAGTTCCGCGGCGGCACTCGTTCCATAACGGTCGCCGATGATGAAATCCGGGCGCTGGCCGCTACCTGCCAGGTGAACGTTTCCGGGCATCGAATGGCAGTCGATGAGCACCGCCATCCCGAACTGGACATGGGTGCGGGCAATCAGCTTCCTGAGTGTCGCATGGTAGGGTTTGTATATCGCCTCGATGCGCGCCAGCGCCTCCTCGACCGGGAAACGGCTGCGATAAATCTCCATGTTCTCGGCCACCAGCCGCGGCACCGTCCCCAGCCCGCCGGCAACCCGCATCGAGCTGATATTGGCGTGGGCCGGCAGCGGCCCCTCGAACATGTGCGGATCGAGCTCGTAGGGTTCTCGGTTGACGTCGAGAAAAGCGCGCGGGAAATGGGCCCGCAGCAGCGGCGCTCCGAGAAGTGTCGCGCTTTGGAAGAGCTCGTCGACGAAGTGATCCTCGGACCGGCGGATCGAATGCGAATCAAGCCGCGACTGATCGAGAAAAGACTGGGGATAAGTGCGCCCGCTATGCGGGGAGTTGAACACGAAGGGGATCCGCTGGCTCGCGGGTTCCAGAACCTCGAACACGTCCCACTCGGCCACTTCCCCCATCGGAACCCTTTTACTATATGCGCATCTTGGTGTTTGGATCATGTTGCCAGCTGGCCGCCTCTGTGTCCATAGTGGCCTCCCGCCGGTTCAGGGGGTTGACGCCTTCCGCTCACCGGATATTTACGCTGTTGCGGTTTGCTAGGCTGCCGCATCCCAGAAGCATTGAAAAGAAGTAGCCACGGCCGATTCATGACTGCGAAAATCCTCCTTGCCGAAGACGACAACGACATGCGCCGCTTCCTCGTGAAGGCGTTGGAAAAGGCTGGCTACAAGGTCCTGTCCTACGACAATGGCGCCAGCGCCTACGACCGGCTTCGCGAAGAGCCCTTTTCGCTCCTCCTGACCGACATCGTCATGCCAGAGATGGACGGCATCGAGCTTGCCCGCCGGGCAACCGAGCTCGATCCGGACCTGAAGGTGATGTTCATCACCGGGTTTGCCGCCGTCGCGCTGAACCCGGACTCGAAGGCCCCGAAGGACGCCAAGGTGCTCTCCAAGCCCTTCCACCTTCGCGACCTCGTCAACGAGGTCAACAAGATGCTGGCCGCCTGAAACAGCCCCGTCGGCCCCGCCGGCGCCCGGCGCTGTGACAACCGTCGATCGCTCGATCTGAACGAATAAATTCCCCTCGATTCCCGTACGCAAGGGCGCGGGGTCGTTCTGCCGCTGCACGTTCATTCGGCAGCGGCTTTTTGTTATTTCAATCATTTAGTCTGCTCAATGCGCCTGCAGCGAGCAAAAGTCGGAACGCGAGCCATAGCAATTCCGCCGCGCCGACGCCTTCGAATTTTCTGTCAAAAAACCTTCGAAAAGCCTATTGACGCCGACGCCGGTTTTATGGTCTATGCGCCGCATCGGATGGGCGTGTAGCTCAGCGGGAGAGCACTACGTTGACATCGTAGGGGTCACAAGTTCGATCCTTGTCACGCCCACCATCCAATTCCTTGAAATGATTACGTTTTGGTGGTCCTCAGGGGCCGCTTTACGTAGTGCTCTTTAGGTTCAGTGAACCTGCGCCCCTGATGATCGGGTTTATGATTCCCGATTTGATTAAAATTCAATCACCGCTTACATTGTGATCACTCATACGCCTTTCGTCGTTGACCACGGATGTACTGGCAGCGGCGGGAGGCGATGACGGAAGGTCGGGGCCAGCGTTCCCGGCCTTTTTTGTTCGTCTCTCCAAAGCAAAGCGCCCGCTGATTAGACGGGCGCCGGAGTCGTCTCTTGGACTCTTCGCTCCTTTTTTGGGATCGCATAGGGCATGTATGCGTAGAGCGATGCGATATAACGACTCAGTGCTCAAAAGGTTCCCCGAAGCGAACTCCGCAATCCTTGGTACGAGTGCTCGGGTCAACCCGCGTCAATATTCGCCGATCATGCCCATGATCTCGTCAGGCGACTCGTTAACCTGGAGCGTGACGCAGGTCCCGCTTTTAGTCGCGCAGGTGACGAGAGTGGTGCGCCGCTGCCCTTCAACCCGCTGGAAGTGCGTAACGGTGTCCATGTTGACGAATATCGGTCCATTGCTGTCGTGCAATTCGAGCCACATGCATAGGTCCTCTCTGAGATAGCGTGTCTCAAGGATAGCACCAAAAGGGCCAGGGAAAGTCTCGTCTAGCGGCTCTGGAGGGCGGTTGGAGAAGGTTTCAGCGATTTACCGATGGATGATGAGGAACGGCGGGAAATCGCGTCTATCCCGTTGAATTGAGCGGCCGGCATCTGCTGCCCGGAACATTCACTCAGCTTGGATGTTTTGTCCCTTTGGACGGGCCACATGAAGAAGCCCCACACAAACTTGGCGAGGCGTATCCGGCGGACAATGGCCACCGCTCGCAACGTCGATTTCCTCCGATCTCTTCCCGTGTTCAAAGTCAAGCCACAACTGCCCGCGAAGATAAGAGATCTCCTGCAGCGGTTACATGATGTGGAGAACTCAAGGAATGACCGCTCCCCTAAGTAGGACGGGCGGGGGCCTTTTTTGTTGCCTGCTGCTCGCGAGGTGCCAATCTATGCAGTTGTCAGATGTGATGGGAGAGATGACGTGGCGAGAAGCAAGGAACACATCGATAACCTGCTGAGATTGCGTCAGGAATTGGTCGAGCGTCGACGCGATGTTGCCAGCAATAGGGAGCCAGGGAGGTCGTGGCAACTGCAAAGGGCGTGATTGAATTTCAGATGAGCATCGAGGCGATCGATCGAGCCATAGACGACGAAAAAAGGCTACACCGGGCTTCAGAAGCGCCACTGGGCGCCCCTCCGGTTTAACGCTTCCCCAGCCTCCGCAGGTGCCTTTTGTAGCTTCCCGGGAACCGCTTTAGCTTCCCTGCACCGGGTCTGTTCGCCTGTTCTACCAGGTGAGAAAATTCCGGATACTCCGCTTTCAGCCGCCTTATCTGGCGACCCTGATGGAGGATGGGCACGAGTTCGACAATCGACCGGTACTTGATAAGGAAAGGCAGAAGATCGCCTCCATCCACCGGTATTTGCCCCACGGCAGAGGCCATCGTCGGCGAAGATTCTTTTCGGGGAATACCGAGCTCTGCCCATGTCTTCACGATGGGCATCCACATCGCGAAGCTTGTGGGGATTTCTTCACTGGGGTAGCTGGCACCCTCCTTAACTTCCCAATGCCTCAGAAGCCATTTTAAAGGTGTGCCGGGCTGCAGAGTGACGGAAAGACGCCACCCCGAGATAAGCCCGGGATTTTGTTTCGCGAGTTCCTGCATACTCGACATGGTCCACCCCCGGCGTAAAAATGCTTCGCGATACGGGACCTGTCTAGTTACACATTTGGGTAGGTAAGCCACCGAAAAACAATCCTGAAGCGAGTTTGGGAACCCGCCATCAACCGCACCTCGGCTACGGCCGAGCGGAGCTCTGCTAGGACCTTGGTCCAACAATAAATGGGCCAGAGGTCTTAGCCCAACTTGTTATTATCCCATTGATATTGCTTGTAATCCTTGACTCACACGTGGCCTGTGCGACCCTCGGACTCCTGGTTGTACCCCGGGGGAGGCAGGCAATGAGACTCATGAAAGTGAAGAAGAAGTATCTCCGAAAGACCCACGAGCCGGGTGTAACCGAACGCCTTGTTGATGGAAGCATCGGCATTCGGGGTGCAGCCCCTGGTTTCTCATACCGCGCGGAATGGACTCACAATGGGCGTCCGGGCACTTTCGAGGCGTGGCTGATAAGCAAGGGCGTCATGCCCAAGCAGTAGACTCACAGCGGCCGATAGATCGTCACGCGGCCGATCGCTCCTGCTGATCTGCTTCCTGGGCGAGGCGCATGTAGCGGTGCGCAGCTTCGCTAAGAGAAATCAGGTTCGCGCTTCAGCCATCCCTGAATTCGCCATGCGGATGAGCGGTCTTCCTCGAGTGTCGATCCGGGCTTTCCTCGCGAAGGTCAAGGCATGCGCTGACCGGCTTTCATCCGGCCCTGCGGAATTCGTCCGCCTTGGCTTGGCGCGACTTCACCCTCTATTTCGTTGATATTTTCGACGTTCTTGGGCCGGTAGAGGTATTTCCCATAGGCCGATCGCAGCTTGCCCAACCGCTTTTTCGGCTGCGGGTCACGCGATTGTCACGATCGGCGGCTAGGAAAGACCCACTTCGCCTTTGACCACGGATGGACTGGCAAAGGGGAAGATGATGAGGAAGGTCGGATCAGCCCGGCCTTTTTTGTTGGGCGAGGTTTCGCGACTGAAGCTCGAGTGGGAGACCTTGGATTGCGTAGCGCGCCAGGCATGTTCCTGACGGTTGCCTGTGCTTGCCGGCAGTGCCCAATTGATATTCGAGCTTCGCTGCAAGGCCCATTCGGGACGTCTCACCCGCCAGGAACAGCTTGGTCACAAGCAATGCGGCCGTGTTGAAAAGCCGCTGATCCGCGACAAGGAGGCTGGCGTCATAGCCGGCCTCGTCCAAGACGGACCGGATCATGTCCAAATCGGAATTCGAGAAATTGTCTACGGTGGAAGACATGACGTCCTCCTTTCGTTGGGGGCCAGGGTAGTCAGCCCTCAAGCAGTAGCGCCCGTAATATTGCTACTGAAGGTTGGACACTGCGCCTTTGCGATCGCAATGGCAACCGCCCCAAGGTTTTATTTAGATCGCCGCTCGGACATGGCCGACTCTAGAGCCTGACGATATCGCCGACCCAATATTCCACCCGATACCGAACCGAGTTGGCTTGTTCTTTCGCTTCGCGCCAAGTCGCGCGGCTATACCGGCCGTCCCAGACGATCTGATCGATCGCCATAAGGCCAGCCAATGCAACAATGAAGAGTAGCGAGCCGCGCATATCGACATCTTGTCGATGAATTATTTAGAAAGATCTAACGCGCGACCTCGCCGGTCTTTCGATTTCTGCCGGTCGATACTTGCGACGCTCTCGGAGAGGCCCGCATATTCACCGCCGATGCAATCGATCCGTGCTTCTTCGATTGCTTGTCATCCGGTTGTCACGATCGGCGGCTAGGAAAGATCCACCTCGCCTTTGACCACGGATGGACTGGCAAAGGGAAAGGTGATGAGGAAGGTCGGGTCTACCCCGGCCTTTTTTGTTTGCAGTGATCGCGAAAATGCGAGCCGGGCACAGTCTGCCCACGCGCCGGAGGAAGGCGCCCCTGGCCGCCAGCTTTCAGTGAGCGACCTGCGACGCTGCCGACATCACTTCGTCCGGAGAAGGCGCACGGAACATGTTGCGGCCGTCCGGCGCAGCTTCGGTAAAGGACCATCGCACAACACCGTCCCGGTCGAGCAGGAATTCACCGACGAGTTGCGCCATCGCCGCGGCCTCCATCCGACGGTCGTCGTCCGTCATCTCGTAGGCGTCGGCCTTCTGGAGATAATTCGACGCGGCGACCGGATCCATCGGTTTCGGCAATACGCCAGGCATGTCGATGCGCATCGACATCACCGTCTGCATGCTCATCTTGCGCGGCCAATCGTCCTCGTCTTCGGTGAATTCGAGATTCGGCAAGCCGAAGGCTCGATGCGAAATCCGGTCGGGATCCGCCGCGGCGAGCAAATTCGGCAAGGGATGGTAGCGGAAATAGAGGCGCGCTCGCTCGATCGGCGTGTTCACGACGGTTAGGGTCTCGACGCCCTTTTCGCTCAGAGCAGCCTTGAGCTGCGCCATCGTGGCGATCTGCCGGCGGCAGAATGGGCATTGCAGCCCCCTGAACAGACCCACCAGAACAGGTTTGTGTCCCCGAAAATCATCGAGGGCGATCTTGCCCTCCTGGGTGATCGCGTCGAGCACCACGTTCGGCGCCCGGTCGCCCGGCTGCAATGGCCCGGAGCTGCGATTTTCCGCCATGGCTGTTCTCCTCCCTCGTGCAGCCCCGGGCCTCGTTTAGGCGTGCGAGGCTGCTTCTCTCCGCGCCCTTGCCTGGAATGAAGGACCGTTCAGTCGAGGAACGGCAGTATCACCAAGGCTTCCGGGTCGAGATCGTGGCTTTCGCAGATGTCGTGAGCCAAACGGAACTGGCGTTCGGCCTCGGCGAGTTCGCCTTCATCGAGGCAAAGTGTCGCTAGGCCATCATAGCACGGAAACAGCACCTGCGCCTCGCCGGTTTCGCCGGCAAGGGCGAGCGCTTCGCCGTAGAGCTGGCGCGCATCAGCTGGCCTGCCGTGGCACTGGTAGATCTGCCCCAGCACGAGCAGCGATACCGGCAAATGGTCGCGCTGATCGAGCGCCCGGTCGATTTCGATCGCCCTTTGCGCCGCCGGCACGCCTTCGGTCGCGCAGCGGTCGGTGAAGGTGCAACAGGCGACCGCGAGATTGGCGAGCAGCCGAGCCTGAAAGCCGAGATCGCCGATGCGGTGGGCCATGTCGAGGCCGCGCCGGCAGATGTCGATCGCAAGCTTCGGGTCGACGATCGTATAGAGCACGCCGAGATTCGTGTAGCCGCGGCAGGCCGCGTGCATCAGGGCAGCTGCTTCGGCGACGGCAACGCTCGTCTCCACAGCCTCGATCGCCTCTCGCGTGCGGCCGCTTCGCGCGAGAGCCACCCCCTTGGTATTCAATGCCTCGGCGGTGACAAGGGCCACCTCCCGCCGGGTCTCGTCGCTCACGTCTGGACCAAGCGCCTTGACCCGCTCCAAAGCTTCCTCCGCCCATTGGGAGGCAGCAAGATAGTCGCCCATGCGGAAGGCGAGATGCCCCCGCTCCTGCAACAGCGACGCGCTTTCGACCGGTGCCTCGGCGCGTTCGAGGAGGCCCGACGCTTCCGTGAATCTCGCCTGCGCTTGATCGCGCTTGCCGGCCTCCCAGAGAAGATGGCCGAGCTTGCGGAGGATTCGTGCAGAAGCAACTGGGTCTGCCGATACGCGATGAGAGCCAAGCAGGGCGCGGTAGTGCTCCTCGGCTTGCGCGCGCTCGCCGAACGGCACCAGGAGATCGGCAATCCGCTCGCGAGCGACGAACCAGTCCGGCCGCTCTTCGCCAAGCGTGGCAAGGGCGGCCATCGCCTGCCGATAGAAGCGGATGGCGTCCTCGTTGGCGTAGAGCTGGCTTGCCCGGTCTCCTGCGGCCATCAGGTAGTGTGCGCCCCTGGCCCGATCGGCGGACTGACTGTAGTGATGCCCGAGGACAGCCAGATCCTCGAAGCGCTCCGGATTCTCCCCATGGCGGCGCTCCAGAGCGTTCGCGATGGCCGCATGAATCTCCGTGCGCCGCTTGACGAGGAGATTGTTGTAGACCACCTCGTGCAGCAGGGACTGCACGAAGCGAAAGCCTTGCGGTGCCTGCGTACCGCCCCTGGCACTCTCTTCGATGATCTCGGCGTCGCAAAGCAACTCCAGACCCGATGCGACATCGCTGGGCTGGGGAGAGATGACGGCAAGCAACTCGGCGTCGAAGCGCGGGCCGATGACGGCCGCACCATGGACGAGACGGCGCACCTCCTGCGGCAACCGATCGATCCGCGCCAGCAGCATCGCCTCGATACCCGCGGGAATGTCGACTCTCGCTTCGCCGTCGGCGACGTGCCATTCGGAGCCATCGCGCCGCAGCGTTTCGAGCTCGATGAGGCCCCGGACGATTTCCTCGATGAACAGTGGGTTGCCGCCGGCACGCGCGAGGATTTGCTGGCGCAGGCTTCCAGGGAGGCAAGTCTCTCCGAAGAAACCGGCAAGAAGCCGCTGTCCGTCGGCGGGAGAGAGCGGCCCGAGGCGCAGTGCGGTGACGCCCGTGCGACCCGGGGCCAGACGCTCCGGGCCGGCGTCGGGTCGCTGCGTGGTGATCAGCATCAAAGGACGACGATCCAGCCGGTCGAGCACGAAGCGCAAGGCCTCCAGGGAAGCGGAATCCGCCCAGTGCAGATCTTCAAGGACGATGAGCAACGGCGTCCGTTCGAGCCGCCGCTCGAACAGGGTGCGGATGACGGAGAGGAGTTGGCGCCGGATCTGGTCGGGAGCAACGTGCTGCAGGGCACCTTCGCGATCTCCTATCCCCAGGATATGGAAGAGAAGCGGCATCAACTCGCCGAGCTCGTCGGCGCTAAAGCCGATTTCGGCAAGACCGGACGCCAGCCGCTCCTGCGTTTCCTCCGCCGTCCCGCCGGCAGGTATGCCATATGCACTGCTCAGCACGGTGGCGAGCGTCCCGTAGGACGGCTCGCCGAGCGGAGAACAGGCCGCACGCCTGACGGCCACATGCGCAAAGCGCGGATCCTCGCCGAGGGTCGCCAGAAACTCGCTCACCAGACGCGACTTGCCGATGCCGGCTTCCCCGGTCAGCCGCACGACCTGCGCGGTGCCGGCGCAGGCGAGCACCAGGCAATCGCGCATGCGGGCGACCTCGGCGTCGCGTCCGATGAGCGGCGCACTGAGACCGAGGGCGTCCAGGCCCCTTGCCGGGCGCGGCGCCTCGAGCGCGCCGCCCACGCGATGGACCTGAAGGCTGCCGGTCTTGCCGCGCAGGGCAACGGCGCCGAGCGTTTCATAGGCGAAGGCATGCCGGGTGAGCTTGTAAGTAACCGGCCCCGCAAGGATTTCATCCGGGCCCGCCAACGCCTGCAGGCGCTGCGCCGTGTTTACAGTGTCGCCGGTGACCGAATAGGACTTCGTGTCGCCCGCCCCGAAGCCGCCGGTGACGACCGGGCCGGTGTTGACGCCGATATGGAGGCTGAGCGGCAGGCCGATGCGCCTGTGCCAGCGGTCACTCACCTGCGCGGCCCGATCGCGCATCTCCAATGCGGCCCGAAGAGCCCTCTCCGGATCGTCCTCATGGGCCACCGGGGCGCCGAAGAGCGCAAGCAGCGCATCGCCGATGAACTTGTCGACGAAGCCGCCGAACGTCTCGACGGCGCTCGTCAATTCCTCGAAGAGCTCGTTCTGCAGCGCCTGGAGAATTTCCGGATCGATCTGCTCGCTAAGGCCGGTGAAGCCGCAAAGATCGGCAAACAGGACCGTAACTGTGCGCCGGTCGGCCCTGATATCCTGTGCCGACGGTGCTGCAGGCGCCTGTGGCACAGGCGCCGTCGTGATCGGCTTCGGAGCCGGTCGGGCTTCCGCGGGCGCTCCGAGCCGGGCGCCGCAACTGGGGCAGAAGGCGAAATGCGGCGCGCAGCGGTAGCCGCAAGCTGGGCACGAACTCTGCTGTTTGGCGCCGCATTTCGGGCAAAACGCGAAGCCGCTCTCTATCTCGCTACCGCATTCATGGCAGTTCATCGCGGACGAACCTCAATACGCACCCGGCGGCGAAGAGTCCGCGGCACAGGCGTGAATGCTGCAAAAGAATGGACTTGTTGATCCGGCTTGGCAAGCAAGGCGCCATCCAGGCGAACATCGAGGAATAGGTCGGCACATAGCCCAACCGCTCCGGATCGAATGCCGTGCAAGGCAACTGCGACCGACCAGACCTCGCCCTCAAGGCCTGCGCGCCTGTCCGCCCCGGCAGGCGGAAATAATCTGACGCGAAAGATGACGCGCGCGCAATTTTGCGCTAGTACCCCTGCACCGGCGCTCAAGGATCGCCATATTCGCGTATCGACATTCGTCCGTGAAGGAAACGTTCATGCCTGCCTATCGCTCCCGCACCACCACTCACGGCCGCAACATGGCCGGCGCCCGCGGCCTCTGGCGCGCGACGGGCATGAAGGACAGCGACTTCGGCAAGCCGATCATTGCGGTGGTGAACTCCTTCACCCAATTCGTGCCCGGTCACGTGCATCTCAAGGACCTCGGCCAGCTCGTCGCCCGCGAGATCGAGGCGGCGGGCGGCGTCGCCAAGGAATTCAACACCATCGCAGTCGACGACGGCATTGCCATGGGCCATGACGGCATGCTTTATTCGCTGCCGTCGCGCGAAATCATCGCCGACAGCGTCGAATACATGGTCAACGCCCACTGCGCCGACGCCATGGTCTGCATCTCCAACTGCGACAAGATCACCCCCGGCATGCTGATGGCGGCCTTGCGCCTCAACATCCCCGCCGTCTTCGTCTCCGGCGGGCCGATGGAGGCGGGCAAGGTCGTGCTGCACGGCAAGACGCACGCGCTCGACCTCGTCGACGCCATGGTCGCGGCCGCCGACGACAGTGTTTCCGACGAGGACGTCAAGGTCATCGAGCGGTCCGCCTGTCCGACCTGCGGCTCCTGCTCCGGCATGTTCACGGCCAACTCGATGAACTGTCTGACCGAGGCGCTCGGCCTGTCGCTGCCCGGCAACGGCTCGACGCTCGCCACCCATGCGGACCGCAAGCGCCTCTTCGTCGAGGCCGGCCATCTCGTCGTCGACCTGGCGCGGCGCTATTACGAGCAGGACGACGACCGTATCCTGCCGCGCTCGGTCGCGAGCAAGAAGGCCTTCGAGAACGCCATGGCGCTCGACATCGCCATGGGCGGCTCGACCAACACCGTCCTGCACATCCTCGCCGCCGCCTATGAAGGCGAGGTCGACTTCACCATGGACGACATCGACCGGCTGTCGCGCAAGGTTCCCTGCCTGTCGAAGGTAGCACCGGCAAAAGCCGACGTGCACATGGAAGACGTGCATCGCGCCGGCGGCATCATGTCGATCCTCGGTGAACTGGAAAAAGGCGGCCTCATCAACCGCGAGTGCCCGACCGTGCACAGCGAGACGATCGGCGACGCCATCGATCGCTGGGACATCACCCGCACGTCGAGCGAAACGGTCCGCAACTTCTTCCGCGCCGCCCCCGGCGGCATCCCGACCCAGGTCGCCTTCAGCCAGGCGGCGCGCTGGGACGAACTCGACACCGACCGCGAGAAGGGCGTCATCCGCTCGGTCGAACATCCCTTCTCCAAGGACGGCGGCCTCGCCGTCCTGAAGGGCAATATCGCGCTCGACGGCTGCATCGTGAAGACGGCCGGTGTCGACGAGAGCATCTTGAAGTTCTCCGGTCCGGCCCGGGTCTTCGAGAGCCAGGACGCCTCCGTCAAGGCGATCCTCGGCAACGAGATCAAGGCCGGCGACGTGGTCGTCATCCGCTATGAAGGTCCGAAGGGCGGACCCGGCATGCAGGAAATGCTCTATCCGACGAGCTACCTGAAGTCGAAGGGCCTCGGCAAGGCCTGCGCGCTGATCACCGACGGCCGCTTCTCCGGCGGTACCTCCGGTCTCTCGATCGGCCACGTCTCGCCCGAGGCGGCGAATGGCGGCACGATCGGGCTCGTCCGCGAAGGCGACATCATCGATATCGATATCCCCAACCGCACCATCAGCCTGCGCGTCGAGGAAGCCGAGCTTGCCAGCCGCCGCGCGGAGCAGGACGCCAAGGGATGGAAGCCGGCCGAACAGCGCAAGCGTCGGGTGACGACGGCGCTCAAGGCCTATGCCGCCTTCGCGACCTCCGCCGACCGCGGGGCTGTCCGGGACCTGGGCGACCGCTAAGCCATCGGATCGCCGCAGCTGCAAAAGGTTATGTCAGACCGGATGAGCTTCATCTCCTCATCCGGCTCCAGTTTGTCGAGAACGCAAGTCCGATCCAACCACATCGTCGGGCGGGACTGGGAACTTATGGCGAAGAAAGTCTACCTGGCCGGACCCGAGGTCTTCCTGCCCAATGCGCTCGAAATGCTCGATCAAAAGGCGTCGCTGACGCGTGCCGCCGGATTGATCCCCCTGTCGCCGGGCGACCTGAAAATTCCGCCAACCAATTCGAAGCGGGATCGTGCGGCAGCGATCAGCGCCGTGGACGAACAGATGATGCTCGAGGCGGACGCGATCATCGCAAACCTGACGCCCTTTCGCGGCATCGCCGCCGACACCGGGACCACGTTCGAGCTCGGCTTCATGTGCGCGCTCGGCAAGCCGGTCTTTGCCTATACCAATGTGGCGCGCGACCACACCGACCGCGTTGTCGAACACTTCAAGGGCGCCGTCGCGCCTGATGCGGAAGGCCGGTTGCGCGACCCCGACGGGTTGTCGGTCGAGGATTTCGGCCTGATCGACAACCTCATGCTGCATTCCGGCATCGAACGCCGCGGCGGCATCATCATAGTCGGCGATGCAGCGAGGGACGCGGTCTACACCGACCTCGCGGCGTTCGAGAAATGCCTGGCCGCCGCGGCCCGCAAGCTCAGCGAAACGTGATCCCTCACATGTATTTCGTCTCGGCCGGCGCATTCCACCAGTTGTTGTGCAGCCCGTCCATATACTGGATCGGCAGGGCCGCAAGCACCCCCGGATCGATAT
Source organism: Sinorhizobium sp. BJ1 (assembly GCF_002531555.1). Lineage (NCBI taxonomy): Bacteria > Pseudomonadati > Pseudomonadota > Alphaproteobacteria > Hyphomicrobiales > Rhizobiaceae > Sinorhizobium > Sinorhizobium sp. BJ1. The sequence goes on along the minus strand of NZ_NWTH01000009.1, from coordinate 2,035 downwards.
CGTCGAGGCACGAAATATTGATGGAGACGAAGGCGCCGCCGATCTCTTCGACATAGCCGTGGCCGTAGGGCGCGGCACCGCATGTCATGCAGAACCGGTGATGGCCGCTCATCGTGGCGAACTGATAGTCTCCGATACCGGTCTCTTCGCACAGGAGCCGAAAATTCTCCGGCTTCACGCTGGCGCCCCAATAGCGCAGTTTCGAGCAGTACGAACAATTGCATCGACTGGTCCCGGCGTTAAGGTCGACATCGACCTCGTACCGAATCCGTCCACAATGGCAGCTACCCTTGTAGGTCGTCTTCATCAGCGTTCCTCCCATTCAAAGCTTGTAAAGCCGACACGAATACGACAACATATTGTCAACATCCACTTTTGACAGCATGTTGTCAATATGAGCTTTCCCACGCGCACGCCCGCCGGCGATGCCTTTGCCGAATTGGCAATCTCCGTGCTTCGTCTCGCCGGTCACCTGAACTCGGAAGGAGATAGGCTTGCGGAGCCGTCCGGCCAGAGCAGTGCGCGATGGCAGGTGCTGGCGGCAGCCGGCCATGCGCCCATGTCCGTGGCGGAAACAGCCCGATTGCTGGGATTGGCCCGGCAAGGGGTGCAGCGCATCGCCGATCTTCTCGATGCCGAGGGATTGATCGCCTATCGGAGCAATCCGGTCCATCAGCGCGCCAAGTTGATGGCGCTAACCGAGAAAGGGGAGGCGGCGCTCGCCGACATCGCCGGCCGGCAGGCCATCTGGGCGAATGCGCTCGGAGCTGACTTAGGGGAAGAGAGGCTGCGGCAGGCAACGGCGCTGATCACGGAGATTGTCGCGCTTCTCGGCGAAAGGCGCACTCCATCCTGATCATGCGGCGCCTATGTAAGAGCGAGGAGGTCGGCCCGCAGCCGCTCGGGGCCGGCGTCGCCGAGTTGCGCATCGATCGCCTCATGCGTTCGCTTCCAGATTGGCACGGCTTCAGTCAGCAGCCGCTCGCCCGCTTCCGTCAGTCGCAGGCGCCGCAGTCGTCTGTCCTGCGGATCCACGAAGGTCTCCAGAAGACTGCGACGCTCCAGCGGCTTCAGCGCTGCAGTCAGCGTCGTGCGATCCATGGCCAGGAGCGACGCGACCGCGCTCATGCTCGGCGGCTCCGGCCTATTGAGCGACATCATCAGCGAGAACTGTCCATTGGTGATGTCGAGCGGCCTGAGCGCCTCGTCGAAACGGCGGGCCAGCGCCCGGGCGGCGCGCTGGACATGCAGGCACAGGCAGGTATCCCTGACGAAGATCGTGGTCGAGAAAGGGATGAGCGGCGACTTTGACATGTCCGACTAATGTTGATATCAACCTAAATAGTCAAGCACAAATGGCAATGCCTCCACCGTTCGACGTGCTCACCGCAAGGCTCGAGCTGCGTTATAATCGGTGCTCCAACGAGAAATTCGAACAAAGCCCCGCACTGGAGGAGGAACGGATATGGGACCGAACCACGCCGTCGTATCTCAGGAGGAATGGCTGCAGGCACGCAGATCGCTGCTGGCGCTGGAGAAGGAACATAGTCGGCTGCGGGACAAGATAAACACCCAACGTCAGGCATTGCCTTGGGTGCGGCTGGAGAAATCCTACACCTTAGATACACCGGAAGGCCCAAGAACGTTGGCGGAGCTCTTCGACGGACGCAGCCAGCTTCTCGTCTACCACTTCATGTTCGGCGAGAGCTGGGACGCCGGTTGCCCAAGCTGCTCCTTCCTTGTCGACCATTTCGATGGCGCCCTGCCGCATCTTAACCATCACGACGTTACGCTGGTCGCCGCATCGAGCGCGCCGCTCGAGAAGATCGAGGCCTATCGACAGCGAATGGGCTGGGATTTCCCCTGGGTTTCCGCCTCGGGCAGCGACTTCAACGGCGACTTCCACGTGTCCTTCACGCCCAGCGAAATGGCGAAGGACAAGGTCGTGTACAACTTCACCGAAATCGATCCTAACATTACAGTTGCATATTTATTTATGATCTGAATCTATGGGTCTCCATGATTCGGAGGTCAT
>NZ_NWTH01000094.1:0-2228 GCF_002531555.1 Sinorhizobium sp. BJ1 | reverse complement strand
TGGTGCGCCGTGAAGGCGCGAGAGAGGGTGAAATATGACTTAGACATCATCTCTCAAGCTTGCTGATTTTCGACCGACGGCTGAAATGCCGTCTTGGCTGTAAGAGCAACAGCCGAAAGGGGGCCGAGAAGCTCGACCGGGCGTCGCCGGTTGGGTGTCATAAGCAGATCGGCCTTAAATGTACCGGGTGCGAGCCACCACTCGCAGGCCGGGCTACCGCAGTGTCTATGACGAGACAACGAAGTGAGCGCCGGAAGCCTCTGTATTTATCCATACCGCCTCCGCTGGTGTGATGGCACCGGAGGTAACGCGATCCGAAGCGGCAGGGTTCAGTCCATCTCTGCTGCTGGGCACGAGTATCGTGTCCGGGACAGGAACGGCTCTCTCAGCCTGTTCCCAGTATCGCCAGGGGTAGAGCTCACCGTCTAACGGCACAAAGGTTGGAAATCGGAACACGGGAACTCGGATCGTCTGCCCGGCACGGAACCGGGCTAGCCTCGACGGCAGGAGACGGACGACACCGAGGGCGGAGCTTTCGTAGTAGTCGGAGTGCGGGAAAACCGCGCACAGGGCGAAGGAAAGCAGGAAGACGGTAGGTTTGCACGACGGAGAAGCAATCTGTGGACATGGATTATCAGGCCGATGAGGCTTGGGTACTCGGCGTTCAACGCAAACTTTACCAGCAGAGCAAGGCAAACCCCGACGAAGCGTGGCGCGATCTCTGGGGGTGGCTTACAGACGCCCGCATGATCCGTCATGCCTGGCGGCGCGTTTCGACCAACAAAGGTAGGCGCTCCGCCGGAGTCGACGGGATCACCGTGGACCGCGTCCGGCAAAGGATCGGTGAACAAGCGTTTCTTGATGGAATTCGGCGGGAATTGCGCTCTGGCGCATACCGACCGAGTCCATCACGGCGGAAGCTCATCCCCAAGCCGGGCAAACCGGGGCAATTCCGACCCTTGGGCATTCCCACGGTGAGGGATCGCGTCGTCCAAGGCGCGGTCAAAGCAGTTCTCGAGCCAATCTTCGAGGCCCAATTCTGGCCTGTCTCCTACGGGTTTCGGCCCGGAAAAAGCACGCATGGGGCCTTGGAGCATATCCGGCTATCTCTCCAACCGCGCAAGCGGGAAGCGGATAGCCGACGGCACCAAATGCCATACAACTGGATAATCGAGGGCGACATAAAGGGCTGTTTCGACAACATCAATCACCATCATCTCATGGACAGACTGCGCGCTCGCGTGGCCGACCGGCGGGTGACGGGGTTGGTGGGGCAGTTCCTCAAGGCCGGGGTCCTAGCGGAGGACCAATTCCTGCGCACGGACAACGGCACGCCACAGGGAGGGATCATCTCCCCGTTGCTGGCCAACATCGCGCTGAGCGCGATCGAGGAACGCTACGAGAGATGGACCTATCACCGTTCGAAACTCCGGAACCGCCGCCTCGGCGACGGGGCAGCGGCGGCACTTGGCGCACGAGGACGGGATCGCCGGCTAGGACGCTGTGTGTTCTTCCCTATCCGATATGCCGATGACTTTGTCGTGTTGGTTTCAGGCTCGAAGGAAGATGCCATCGCGGAGAAGTCCGCACTGGCGGATTACCTTCGGCGGATGACCGGTCTCGAACTGTCACCGGAAAAGACCAGGATCACGGCTGTGACGGAAGGGTTCGAGTTTCTCGGATTTCACGTCGCCATGCGCTGGGACAAACGATACGGATATTTCCCCCGTATCGAGATACCCAAAGCAAAATCTGCTGATCTGCGCCACAAGATAAAGGTCCTCACCAAGGTCGACAAGAACTTGGTGCCTCTTGGGCGGAAGCTCGATGAACTGAACTCTATCCTTCGAGGCTGGACTGGCTACTATCGCCACTGCGCCCGAGCCGGGAAAGTGTTTACGGCCATAGACTGGTTCGTGACACGCCGTATCTGGTGCTGGCTTCGCAAGAAGCGCCGAAAAGCTCGGGTACGCGACATAATGCGGTCCTTCGGGCCGAGCCGTCGCCGCCCGACAAGACGCGTCTGGCGAGAGGGTCTCCACGAGCAATATATTCTTGCTTGGACTCCTATCAGTCGGTTCTTGCTTGGCTGGATGAAAACGCCTGCATTTGCCATGTCTTCTGGAGAGCCGGATGCGTAACGAAAGGCGCACGTCCGGTTCGGCGAGAGGCGGTGAGAAACCGCCCGCCGCGAGGCGGGTTAGGCGCTCACCGCCTACTCTACCCTT
>NZ_NWTH01000093.1:0-2543 GCF_002531555.1 Sinorhizobium sp. BJ1 | reverse complement strand
GGCCAATTCTGGCGCGCCCGTTTCTATTTTCTCTCGGTTGCGGGGCTCGCTCTGGGCATCGTCCATAAAGGACGCCGATCATGCCGTTGGCGTCAACATGGCCGCGCTATCTCCGAGTGCAGCAAATCGAGAGCAGGGCCAAGTCGATAAAGTCTCTGGGTTTTAAGCTAAGAGACCTGAGACGTCGGGAAGAACGACATATCGAGGTTACGGTGAATGACGTCGCGGGGTGCCGGATTGTTTGCTATACAAATACAGACGTAGCGCGACTGGTGTCGTCGCAAATTATTGGCGACAATTTTGAGGTCGATTGGGATAGGACAAAGTTTCACTACCCCTATCTGAACCTACGGCTGCGTCCGTTTACATCCCCTACAGTTACGTTCTGAAGCTTAAGGAAGAGCGCGTTGCTCTTCCTTTGTTGATTGGCGAGAACGTCGAACGCCGGTGACGGCGAGTGATAATCGTCCATACCGGGACCCAGAAAGTAAGATTGTTTCCGGGCGGTTCCTGCCGCGTCGCCCGTGTCGCTACCCGAAGCGACGAAACTCGTCCAGCTTGGTCTGCCCAAAGGTGAGGCTAAACTTCCAACCGGTGATGAAGAGCGTCTGCGGCGCAAAGCGCATCGCCCTCTTGGAAGCATATCACAAAGCCATCAAGACAAAGTATCGGCTTCGCCCCGTATGGGACCTTCACTGAGTTCGAACGAAATGCTGGCAACAAACAAGCCTGAGCATCATTTCGCTGAGTTCACTGCTGGGGCGGTCGCAATGGGATACGGACCGGTTGCCCGACATTGTTTGCGACTACGCCCTTGAGGCGCTCGGCGATCGATCGGGCGTGCTGGTGGTGGACGAAACCGCTTTTTGGAGAAAGGCACCTATTCGGTCGGGGCGGCGCGGCAATAATCGGGTACCGCCGGCCGCATCGAGAACTGCCAGATCGGCGTGTTCGTCGCCTATGCCAGCCGCTTTGGCCAGACGCAGATCGGCCGACGGCTCTTTCTGCCGGAAGCCAGGGGCGAAAGACCCGGCGCGGCGTAAGGCGGCCGGCATTCCCCAGCAGGTGGGGGTTTTTGACCAAGCCGGCGATGGCGCGCGCAATGTTGGCTGAAGCGCTTGATCGCGGCGTGCCGTGCGCCTGGGTTCTGGCCGATGCGGTCTATGGTGGCGATTACCGGACGCGCCGCATGCTGGAGGAGCACCGACAGCTTTATGTGCTCGCGGTGCGCTCCAAGCATACTTTACGGTTGCTGACCGATCAGGGTCTGCTGCAGACGGACCCGAAAGCGATGGCCGGGGAACTGTCCGCCGAGGCCTGGACCGCCTGTCCGGCCGGTGAAGGCGCCAAGGGATTGCGTCTCTATCACTGGGTATCACTGGGCACGCATTGCTCTGCCGTATGTCGTTGAGGAAGGCTATGCCCGCTATGTCCTCATCCGCAAAAGCGGCACGGATCCGCGCGCCCTGAGCTATTATCTGGTCTTTGCGCCCAGAGAGGCCACGCTAGCGGAACTGCCAGGCGCGGCAGGATTGCGCTGGATGATCGAGGAATGCTTCCAGCGCGCCAAGGACGATCTCGGCCTTAATCATTGCGAGGCCCGCTCCTGGCACGGCTAGCATCGCCACATGACGCTCGTCATGGCGGCGGCTGCCTTGCTCGCCAATCTCGGCGCCGATCTAAGCCGCTCGGCCTGCGGCAAACCGAACGAAACAAGTCTAAATCCGCCAATCGCTGCCTGACGCGCAAGGTCAGACTCATCCCCACCGTCACCGAAATCCGCACGCTCATCGCGCGGCTGGTCATGCGAAAGCCCGCAAAACGGGCTTTCTTCTCGCCTGGTCTCTTTGGCGACGAACCCATCAGGTGCAAGCCATGTCCATCGCAGATGTCTTGCCAGCCAGGCGCGGACCTTCGGCTGCTTGTGGGTTGCGTAGTTGTCGAGAATGACGTGGACGGCCTTATCCTTCGCCAGCTCCGCCTCAATCGCGTTGAGGAAACGAATGAACTCCTGATGACGGTGACGCTGCATGTTGCGGCCGGCCACCGAGCCATCGAGAACATTGAGGGCAGCAAACAGGGTGGTGGTGCCATGGCGCTTGTAATCATGGGTCATCGTGCCGCGCCGGCCCTTCTTCAAGGGAGGCCCGGCTGCGTCCGGTCGAGCGCCTGGATCTGGCTCTTTTCATCGACGGAAAGGACAATGGCATGGGCCGGTGGCGATACATAGAGCCCGACGACATCGTGTAGTTTCTCGGCAACAGCCCTGTCATTCGAGAGTTTGAAGCTGCGCCAGCGGTGCGGCGCCAGACCATGCTCGTGCCAGATCTTGACGACTGATGAGGCCGCGGTCCCGATGGTCTTCCATCGCGCGAACGGTCCAGTGCGTGGCCTCCTGCTTGGGCGGTTCCAGCGTCAGCGCAACAACCTGATCGACCATCGCCGGATCGAGCGGCGACCGGGGCAGGCATTTACGATCAGGACGCGATGGATCTTTGCGGCCCGGTCGCGTGCTGCGGCGACACAAGGAGTGTCCCGCTTCG
>NZ_NWTH01000092.1:0-2613 GCF_002531555.1 Sinorhizobium sp. BJ1 | reverse complement strand
TCAGACCGTGTGCGCGTCACCCAGATCCACGGCAGCAGGCGTTTCCACACAGCCTCGGTGGTGACCGGTCGTCTGCTGCGGTTAGCCCGAATGGCTGAGATGCGGACGAAGCCGAAGTTATGCGGCCGCCTCGCAAAGGTCCGCTCTGCATCGCCAAACCTGTCGTTCGACATCGCCTTCACGATGTTTCGGTGTGAAACGCGATGCGTCCCTTGCATAGGCACACCGATTAATGGCGCCCGTACTTCCTGAAGGTCGCGTTCCAGTCCGCGGCGAGGGCGTCAAGCGTCTCCCTGGCCGTGCCCTGGCCGCCGGTGACGTACGGATAGACGCGCTGGTTAAACTGTTGCAGCAGTTCCGCGTACTCCGGAACCGCCCAGAAATCCTTCACCTTGAACATGGTCTCGTAGAATGCCTTGTTATACGGCGTGGCGTGCTGAAAGGCATCCGATCGCAGCACGGTCGCGCTGCAGGAATAGCCGCCGAGCTCTGCCCACTTCTTCTGCGTGTCGTCCTTGATGAGCCACTCGAGGAACTTGAAGGCCTCGTCCTGCTTCTGCGAGTAGGAGATTATCGAGATGCCTTGCCCGCCGAGCGCGGCGAACTGGTCGCCGTTCGGTCCGGCCGGGTTGGCGAAGAAGCCGGTACCCTTGGCATTGGGATTGGCGGCCTCGTTGATCAACGCGGGGAAGAACGCGAAATAGTTCATGCTCATCGCGGCCAAGCCCTCGGTGATTGCTTGGTTCTCCTCCGGGAACTTGGAATTGGCCCAGCCCGGAGGCGTGAACTTGTACAGCTCCCTGTAGAATTCGAGCGCGGCGACGGCTTTGTCGGAATTGATGAAGCCGTCGACCTTGTAGGTCTCATAGTCGCCAAGCTCGCCGCCATATGAGAAGAGCACGCTTCGGAAGCCGCTCGCCAAAGCATCATAGGAGTTGTCGGTGTAGATCGCGATGCCGTATCTTTTGTGGTCAGGCCGATGGAAGAACTCGGCGATGTCCCGCATCTCCTTAAGAGTCTTCGGCACCGCGAGGTCGCGGCCGTACTTCTCTTTGAAGTCGGCCATTTCCGTCGGGTCCTCGAACCAGTCTTTGCGGTAGGCCCAGCCGACGGCATCACCCTGGAGCGGAATCGCCCAGTACCTGCCGCTGTTGCCCGGATACTCGGCGTAGAATTTCAGAGCGGCCGGGGCCATCAGCTTGGCAACATCGTGCTTCGCGACAAATTCGGTGAGCTCGACATAGTGGCCGCCGGTCGAGCCGGCGCCGAGCCACTGCGAGTCTCCTATGACCATGTCGTAGGCATCGCCCTCGGCGTTGAATTCGGCGAAAGCCTTGGTCTGGAAGTCCGGCCAGGTCGTCGTTTCAACATTCACCTTGACGCCCGTGCGCCTCTCATACTCGTTGACGAGTTCTTGCAAATAATTGGCGGGATCCCATTCCGCCCACAAGATCGTGAGCTCGGTGGCAGAAGCCGGTTTGCCTGAAAGCATGAGTGCAACGCCGGCGAGCAGAGCAATGCACGTTTGCCTGAACATCGTGTTCCTCCCAAAGTTCGTTGCCTCCTATCGCGGCGTCGGCGCCGGACTTGAAAGCTTCTGCAGTAAGCTCTTTGCCTCAACCAGATCGGGCGTATCGAAACCCTCGCGGAACCCCGCATGAACTGGCGCAAGAAGCTCCTTTGCCTCGGTGGAGCGACCGTGTTGGACAAGGACCCCTGCGAGCCGGAGCGCCGCCCTCAGCTCCGATGACCGCGCACCCTGCTCGCGCGCCGCGATCAGTGATTTATGCAACCAACCCTCCGCCGCCTCATAGGCTGGATCGAGCAAGAGCAAAAGCTCAGCTTTGGCGCGCAGCAGTTCCGGCAATTGGTAGACAGAGTCCGTCTTGCCAAGCGTGGCGAACGCGCGGTCGAGTACCGCCAGCCCTTCCTCGGCTTCGCCCTGCGCGCCGCAGGCTTGTGCCAGGGCGCACAGGTAACACGCGGTCCCCATGTCGGCGCCGGTTCCCGAGATGATCGCAATCCCCTCGCGCATCTCCCGGATGCCGTCGTCGACATGGCCGAGGCCCGCAATCGCCCAGCCGAGATAGGCACGCGCCTGGCCGAGCACCAAGGGAATAACGAGATCCGTGCACAGCGAGACGCCCTTTTCCGCCCAACGCCGAGCTTCAGCGAATTCACGACGCATCAGATGGACAAAGCTGAAGCTCAACAGGGCCTGCGCCATGGTGAAGGGATGCGCATCCCGTTCGGCCAGTGCCATCGTCTCCAGCGAGCGACTGACCGCCTGGTCGGGCCGGCCGCATATGCACAACATCTGTGCCGAGAACGCCCGGCAGCACACGCCGGGGTCATGCCCGGTGTAGCCCCAAGCGAGGTGGCGATGCCGATCGTAGTCGTAAATGGCCATGCCTTGGTTGGCATGTATCTCGCTGGTTCTGTAGTTGCCCAGATAGAAGTTGGCGCCCCAGAGCTGGTGGTGCGCCTCCAACAGGTAGGCCGATTCACCGGTAACCCGAGCGAGGTCCATCCCAAGCGTGTGGCATTGAAGGGCTAGAGCCCGTCCGTTTTAATCGGGGTCATATCCTGCTGCGGCGAAATAGTTTGCACATT
>NZ_NWTH01000091.1:0-2896 GCF_002531555.1 Sinorhizobium sp. BJ1 | reverse complement strand
ATGTGCAAACTATTTCGCCGCAGCAGGATATGACCCCGATTAAAACGGACGGGCTCTAGCATGCGCCGTTCTGCCGAGCGGCGCATGCGCGGATGCTCGCTCGGTAGGATGAGAATCCCGCACTGAGCAGAATTGAGCTATAGCCTTAGAAAAACTTCATAACCGACTGAATGCGCGGTATTTATGCCGTCACACGGAGCGAGACGGAGCATCGTCGGAGAAGAGCGCGGAGCGCTGCTCGTCGACGATCTGTCGCCCCTTGCGGAGCGCCGAATCAATGGCGTCCTGCTCGGAGGTGAAGAGATCGGCACGAATGAAATTGCGCACCTTCGTGGCGCCGTCCGGCATCGCCTTTTCGATGCTGCCGGCGAGCCGGAATTGCGCGCCCTCGCGCATCGGCGTGGCGCGGATCAGGCAATCCGCATAGGACTCAGCCTTGCCTGGGACAGGCTCAGCCTGCTTTTCGGAGCCACCGGACAAGCCGAACAATTTCGAGAAAAACGATGCCATGTCTCATGGTTAGCCGTGGCTGCAGTCTCTGTCAAAGCCAAAGTTGGTTGGCTCGCGCAGCCAGGCGGCGACGGCCCGTCAGATGACCAGATTGGCCAGAATCTCGTTCTCGGTAATATCCTGGTAGCGCAGCCCCGCCGCATCGAAGCGCTGCTTCAGCAGCGGGAAATTTTCCGCGTGCTTGGTCTCGATGCCGATCAGGACGGAGCCGAAGTTGCGCGCCGATTTCTTGAGATATTCGAACCGGGCAATGTCATCCTCCTCGCCCAGCATATTCAGGAAGTCGCGCAAGGCGCCCGGCCGCTGCGCCATGCGCAGGATGAAGTATTTCTTCAAGCCCGCGTAACGCATCGCCCGCTCCTTCACGTCGGGAAGGCGCTCGAAGTCGAAATTGCCGCCGGAAACGACGGCGACCACCGTCTTGCCTTCGAGCCCTTCGCGGCCGAGTGCTTCGAGGGCGGTAATGGACAACGCGCCGGCCGGCTCGAGAACGACGCCTTCGACGTTCAGCATCTCGGTGATCGTCAGGCAGATCGCGTTTTCTGCAAGGAGCATGACCTGCTCAGGCGCAAAGCCGCTGAGCGCTGCAAAATTGAGATCGCCGATCCGCGCCACCGCCGCGCCGTCGACGAAATTGTCCACCTGATCGAGCGTGACGACGCTGCCCGCCTCGAGGCTGCGCCTAAAGCTCGGCGCACCCTCCGGCTCACAGAAGATAAACCGATCGGTCGTCAGAGCATCGGCGAAATAGCCGGTCACGCCAGCCGCCAGTCCGCCGCCGCCGACGGGCAGCACGACGAGATCGGGGATCATGCCGTCCGGCAATTGCTCGACAATTTCCGCCGCGACGGTCGCCTGCCCCTCTATGATATCGGGGTGATCGAAAGGCGGCACCATGACGCCGGCGATCGCCTCCACGTGGTCGCGTGCGGCCTTGTAGCAATGGTCGAAGATATCGCCGACGAGGCGGATCGTTATGTATTCGCCGCCGAAGATGCGGGTCTTGTCGATCTTCTGCTGCGGGGTCGTCACCGGCATGAAGACGATGCCCGGAACGCCGAAGTGCCGGCAGACGAAGGCGAAACCCTGCGCATGGTTGCCCGCAGAGGCGCAAACGAAGGTCTTGCCCGAGGCCCCCGCCGCAAGCGCCCTGCGGAAGAAGTTGAAGGCGCCGCGGATCTTGTAGGAGCGCACCGGCGAAAGATCCTCGCGCTTCAGATAGACCGTGGCGCCGTAACGCGCGCTCAGATGGTCGTTGAGCTGCAGCGGCGTCGCCGGAAAGATTTCGCGCATCGCCGCGGCCGCCTGTTCAACTTCCTGCTTCATCTCGTCACATTCATCCGTTCGTTTTGAGATTGCTGTCGCTATCGCACATTGCTGTCGTTGAAACCATCGATTTGGCGCGTCTCGCGGTTCGGCCGCAGAGAACGGCTCGGGACGTCATCCTACGCCGATCTGCTGCAGTCGGCACAACCTCCCTTGTCTTGACTTGCGCTCTCAAATGCCGACAGTTTGAGCAGTCGGGATGCTTGGGGAAGTGCGATGGCGAACTACCTGCCCATGCTTGCGATACTCTCGCTTGCGGCTTCGGCGCTCGTCGTTTGCGAAGCCGAAGCGGGGCCGCTCTCCGACGCGGCGGCGAAAGCTGAAAAGCAGGCAAGCTCCGGCGACGCGGCAGGCGCCCGGGAAACGCTGCGCGACGCTCTCAGCGCGTTCTCGCAAACCCTCCCCTTCACGATTGGCAAGGCGATTTTCGTCACGGCCGAACCGGCAGGTTATGCGATGTACGAGCCGAAGCAGGATTCGGTCTTCAAGGCGGGCGAAACGATTGTTTCCTATGTCGAACCGGTTGGGCTGACCTGGAAGGAGGCAAGCGCCAAGGGCAAGCTTGAAACGCGCTTCACCGTCGATCTCGACATCGTCAACCCCAAGGGCGAAGTGCTCGCGACCCGCAAGGCCTTCGGCGACTTCACCTTCACCGGCTATCTCCGTAACCAGGAGATCTACGCAACGCTGACCGTCGACGTCACCGGCGCCCCGGCCGGCGACTATGTCCTGCGCTTCCGCTTCAACGACATCAACAGCGGCAAGAACGCGACCGTCGACCAACCTTTCAAGATTGCGGGGGAGTAAAGGGCGAAGGCCTCAGTTTTCTCCAGAACGCTTCGACGTCTGTGCAATCATTTGGTGCGGACAACGGGACTCGAACCCGTAAGCTATTGAAGCGACAGATTTTAAGTCTGTTGTGTATACCAATTCCACCATGTCCGCGTGCGACTTAAATCAATTACTTAGACGCTCCAGTCAAGCGAAGTTTTACCGACAAAACGCTAGAGCCCGTCCGTTTTAATCGGGGTCATATCCTGCTGCGGCGAAATAGTTTGCA
>NZ_NWTH01000090.1:0-2948 GCF_002531555.1 Sinorhizobium sp. BJ1 | reverse complement strand
GCGCCCGCCTCATAGGTTCTCGCTCTCAAAAACCCGGAACGTCTCAGTGAGAAGCTCCATGAAGAGGTCGATTTCCGGCTCGGTTATGATGAGCGGAGGAGCTGCCATAAACCATTCCCCGAACTTTCCGCTGGCGGTGCGGCGCGCGTAGAGATGCAGCCCGAGTTCGCGGGCGATCTCCGAAACGCGATAGGACGCCCGCTTAGCTGCGGGAAAAATTGCCTTGGTTGCCTTGTCCTCAACGATCTCCACCGCGTTGAGGAGGCCCATTCCCCGCACATCGCCAATGGTGATACTCCGATCCTTCAACGAGTTGAGCTTTCGGCGCAGCACGACGCCCATCCGCTCCGCATTGCCCATCAGGTCGTGGTCGAGCATCTCCTTGAGAACCGCGACACCAATTGCCGAGGAGAGAGGATTTCCGGCATAGGTGTGGCCGTGCAAGAAGCCGCCGGACTCGGCAACCTTATCGACAATCCTGTTGGGGGCGATCATGGCGCCAAGCGGCGTATAGCCGGCGCTCAAGCCTTTGGCGCAGACGACGAGGTCAGGCAGGGCGTTTGGCCAATGATGAGCAGCGAGGAAGGTTCCGGTTCGGCCGGCGCCACACATTACTTCATCGAAGATCAACAGAACGCCATAGCGATCGCAAATCTCCCGGACTTTGGAATAATAATTATCCGGCGCAACCAACCCGCCGGTCGCGACACCGCCGACCGGCTCCATGATGAAGGCGAGCACCGTCTCCTCGCCTTCCGCAAGGATCTGCTGTTCGAGCGCGTCCGCACAGTAGTCGGCATAGGAACTGACATCAAAGCCTTCAGGGGGGCGGTAGCTCAGTGGCGCTGGCACCTTGGGCATTATCTGCATGATCGGGCCGAATATCTCGTCCCGGTCCGGATCGCCGGTGACAGCAGCGGCGCCAAGTGTCGCGCCGTGATATCCTGGCATGCGCGCAAGGATTTTCCAGCGCTTCGGCTGTCCGCTGGCCACGGCGTATTGGCGCGCGAGCTTGATAGCGGATTCGACGGCTTCCGAACCGCCGGAAACGGGAAAAGCCTGATCGAACCCAGGGCCGGCGAGGTCCGCGATCATCGTGCAGAGCGTATCGGTTGATTCACTGCAAAACGCGGAATAGCTGATGCGATAGGCCTGGTCGATCATCGCATCGCGGACGCGCTCGTTCCCATGGCCGAGATTGACAACGAGCGCGCCGGATGAACCCTCGAGATAGCGCTTGCCGTTGGTATCCCAGAAGAAGATACCCTTCCCATGCGACACCTTGAACGTTCCGGGGGCTCCGCGTGAGCCGGCGTAGAACCTGTCGAATGCATTCTGAACGGGTTTCGGTCGAACGATACTCTGAGTGGGCATTTGCAACCTCATCTTGATTGGTTCGTCGGTGTGAAGAAGGGCGCGCGGCCTGGTTCGCGACGGTGCACCCCCGCGCGGAGATTACGTCATGGCGCAAGGCTTCAGTGCGTCGCGGACGGAAAGGCCCTCCAATTCGAGGAGAGCATCCTTCAGACGCGCGGCATTTATAGCGCCGATGACGGGGCTAGCCAGCGTGAGGAACTTCGCTTCCACTTCCGTCTGTCCAAAAGCGGGCCCGCCGGGGGCACCGGTTGGAACCTCGGCCTGGGCGGAAAGCGTTTTGCCATTCTGGAGGGTGACACTGACGCGGGCCGGCAGGAGCCTTTCCGCATAAAATACCCCATCGGCACCGGCGAGGGTTGAAAGGCTGATCCGTGTCGCGGTTTGTTTAACACCTTCGTCAGTCAGATCGTCTTCGCGGAGGCCGGTCGCGGAGGACTTGTCGTGCAGTTCGAGAGCGAGCGCATAGGGGATATGAAACACCGCCTCGATGGTGGATTGCGGCCAGGGTCCATTAAAGTCGCGAACGAACTCGCTCACGGTTTCGACATGAACGCCCCTGATGTCAGCATGGCCGAACCGATGGGTCTTCTGCAGCGCGCGCAGACAGTCGATCGTAGTGTGAATCCAGCGGCAGACGCCGTAAGGTTTGAAGCCGGTCTCAAGAATGAAGTAGCGTTCTCCCCACCGGTCAAGCATGTTCTGGGGTTCAAAGCGGTCGGAACCGGCCATGGCCCAGAAGCCGTCGCCACCGTCGAAGATGGTGCGGTTCCCGTGGAAACCTTCGCGTACAAGATCCACCGCAGTGATGGCCCCCTTGTTCGCCCATCCGTAATTGTTCTTCAAAAAGCTCATAGGTCGGGAATAGAATTTGCTCCCACAGGGAAGCGGAGCATGCATCGGCGTCAGCCCGTAAGCATCGGCGATTTGCCCGGCGCTGAATCGGTGCAACAGGCTTGTTGCCGTGCAGGCGCCGAAAATCTGCCAAGTCGCAAGACCGCTGACGTGGCGGTTGCGGTCTTCGGTAGGCCGCATGGCTGTGCCAAGGCGCAGCGACATTTCATAGCCGCCGACAATCGCGGCGATCAGCGCCTTGCCGGAGCTATTTACCTCTTCGGCAACGGCGAGCGCAGCCGGGATAATGGAGGCACCCGGATGCCCGAAAAGGACGTAGGAATCATCCAGACTAAGCATGCTGGCGCTATGGCCATTGGCATGAGCGGCATTGGCAGGATGAAAGCGTAGTGATGTGCCGAAAACGGTGCTGGGACCACCGGAGTCGGTACGCGCGAGATAGGGCGTCAATTGTCTCGCCCCGCGGCTCGTGCTTCCCGCGATCATGCAGCCGACATGGTCGAGGACGAGAAGCTTCGCCTTGTCAACTACCGCTGCCGGCAGTTCGTCGTAGGTGAGGCTGACGACCGTATTGGCAACATCCTGTGTCAGTGACATCACTTCATTCCTGTTCTCTTTTGATTTCCCCACTCTAAGCGATGTCATTTCCTCGGGCATTTTCGGATAGTTATGATCGCGCTTATTTCGTTATTCGATTGCGATATTGAGAGCGTGCCCCC
>NZ_NWTH01000089.1:0-3084 GCF_002531555.1 Sinorhizobium sp. BJ1 | reverse complement strand
TGTCGAGGATGGTCGTCATGAGGCGCAGGCCGCCCTGATAGCCGATGAGCGGAAAACGGTGGTGATGGTGCCGGTCGAAGATCGGAAACATCAGCCGGATCAGCGGCGTGCCGGTATCGCGCTCGAGATACTTGCCGTAGGAATTGCCGATCAGCAGGTCCACCGGCTCGGTGAAGAGCAGCGAGCGCATCGCCCAGAGATCCTTTCCTGCCCAGACCTTTGCATCCTTGCCGAAGTGAGAAGAGGCGAAGAGCGCCTTCATTTCGGCTTCCCAGGCCGCCGTGCCGTTGGTGGCGAGGCAATGCCTTGGCTCGCCGCCGGTCTCCATGACGAAGCGGGCCATGGCGTAGACGAAGTCGGGATCGCCGTAGATCGCGTATGTCTTGCCGTGCAGCCAGGATTGGCTGTCGGCCATGGCGTCGACCAGCCGGCCGCGTTCCAGCCGGATCGTCTCGGGGATTTCCTTGCCGGAAATCTCCGACACCTTCATCAGGAATTCGTCGGTGGCCTGGATGCCGAGCGGATAGTGGAAGGAGGCGGTGGCCTGTTCGACCTCGCGGCAATATTCGAGCGTCTTGCGGGTATTGTAGTGCTGCAGCGACAGCGTCGCCTGGGCATTGAGTGCCGCCCTCACCGCTTTGATCGTCGTGCCCCCGTCATACATGCGGTATTCGCCATCGGAGGGCGTATCGAACTGGTCGGAGGCATCCTGGATGAAGGTGTAGGACACGCCCATGAGGTCGAGCAGGCGCTTGGCCTCGCGATTGTTGCCGACGCAAAAGCCGTCGAAGCCCGGGATGATGTTGATCGTGCCAGCCGCTTCCGTGCGCTGTTTGCCTTTCCAGAAGTGCTCCAGGATGCCTTTGACCATGCTGTCATAGCCGTCGACGTGGCTGCCGACGAAGGCGGGCGTGTGCGCGAAGGGCACGTCAAATTCGGGAGGGACTGCGCCTTCGCTCTTGGCGTTCTCGATGAAGCCATGCAGGTCGTCCCCGATGACCTCGGCCATGCAGGTGGTCGAGACGGCAATCATCTTCGGATCGTAGAGCGAGTAGGTATTGGCGAGGCCGTCGATCATGTTTTTCAGGCCGCCGAACACTGCCGCATCCTCCGTCATCGAGGACGAAACGGCCGAAGACGGCTCCTTGAAATGGCGTGACAGGTGCGAGCGATAATAGGCAACGCAGCCCTGACTGCCATGGACGAACGACATCGTCCGCTCGAACCCGGCTGCTGCGAATACCGCCCCCAACGGTTGACAGGCCTTGGCGGGATTGACGACGAGCGCCTCGCGGGCGAGGTTTTTTTCGCGATATTCCCAGCCCTTGGTGTATTCGCGCTGGTCGGTGACGAGCCGCTCCGGGTGCGGACATTCGAAATTCAGCTTCTTCTCTGCGAGCATCTGCCTGTATTCCGGCTCGCGGAACAGCGGAGCATGGTCGAGAATTTTCTCAGCCGATTGCGGCATAGTGTTCACCTTATTTTGAGCTGGCCTCTTCAAGGCACAGAGATGTTCGAGACATTGCCGGTCTCCCGCCGTCCTCGTCCCGCGGAAGACCGGACGATCATTCGGCTGCAACTGCGGCCGTCGGCACCGTCATTTTCTTCCAAGGCGCGTCGTAGAGATCCCAGACCGGATTGTTGATGGCCAGATCCATGTCGCGGGCGAAGATGGCGAAGCCGTCATAGCCGTGATAGGGGCCGGAATAGTCCCAGGAGTGCATCTGGCGGAAGGGTATGCCCATCTTCTGCACCGGGTACTTTTCCTTGATGCCGGAGCCGACCAGATCGGGGCGGATCCTCTCGATGAATTTGTCCAGTTCGTAACTGGTCACGTCGTCATAGATCAGCGTGCCCTTCTTCACGTAATGGCCGGTGCGCTGATAGTCGTCGTTGTGGGCGAATTCGTAGCCGGTGCCGACGATCTGCATGCCGAGGTCTTCATAAGCGGTGATGACGTGACGGGGGCGCAAACCCCCGACATAGAGCATCACTGTCTTGCCCTGGAGGCGCGGCCAGTACTTGTCGATCACAGCGTCGACCAAGGGCCGGTACTTGGCGATGACCCTCTCGGCCCTTTCTTCGATCGTCGGGCCGAAATGCCGGGCTATCTTGCGCAGAGAGGCTTCGATCTGGGATGGGCCGAAGAAATTATATTCCATCCAGGGGATGCCGTATTTTTCCTCCATGTGCCGGCAGATGTAGTTCATCGACCGGTAGCAGTGGATGAGGTTGAGCTTGGCCTTTGGCGCACGCTCCACTTCGGCGAGCGTGGCGTCGCCCGACCAGTTGCCGACCACGCGCAACCCGATCTCCTCGAGCAGGATGCGCGACGCCCAGGCGTCGCCGCCGATGTTGTAATCGCCGATCACGTTGACATCGTAGGGACCGGTTTCGAACTCGACCTCCGTCTTGTCGAAGACCCAGTCGCGGATGGCGTCGTTGGCGATGTGATGGCCGAGTGACTGGGAGACGCCGCGGAAGCCTTCGCAGCGCACCGGCACGATGGTTTTTCCGAGTTCGCCGGCCTTCTTGCGCGACACGGCTTCGATGTCGTCGCCAATCAGGCCGATCGGACATTCGGATTGGATGGTGACGCCGTTGTTGAGCGGAAACAGCTCCTCGATCTCGTCGATGACCTGTTCCAGCTTCTTGTCGCCACCGAAGACGATGTCCTTCTCCTGAAAGTCGGAGGTGAACTGCATCGTCACGAAGGTGTCGATGCCCGTGGTGCCGACATAGTAGTTGCGGCGCTGCGACCAGGAATACTGACCGCAGCCAACCGGGCCGTGCGAGATGTGGACCATATCCTTCACCGGCCCCCAGACCACGCCTTTCGAGCCCGCATAGGCGCAGCCGCGGATCGTCATCACGCCCGGAATGGACTTGATGTTCGACTTCACGTCGCATTCGGAGATGGTCTGGCCTTCCTCCCCGGGCTGATCCCGGTCCGAGGCGACACTGAGGTGCTTTTGGCGACGCTTGGCCGCCTTGTGCGGGTACTGCGACAGCACCTGGGTGATCAACTCCTGATGGAGCGCACTGTCATTCTCGTAATCGAGGCTCATTGGGCCTGCCCCCTTT
>NZ_NWTH01000088.1:0-3106 GCF_002531555.1 Sinorhizobium sp. BJ1 | reverse complement strand
CTCATGCAGAAAATCCTCGATCAGCGCGTCAATTGATACGTGGGAGTCCCTACGCGCTTACATTTATGATCAGGGATCTGGGTTTAAACGGAACTGACCGCCTCGTACGCGATTCCGCGATGTCATCGATCGCGGACGTGCCTGACGCAGGGCTTGCATCCGGCACTCGCAACGCAGGAGCTTTCCGTTCCCTGGCCGAAATAGGGGCGCTCGCCGCGCCTCTATCGGAGGAGCTTGACGGCATGGGGGAGGGTCTCGGTGCCGCAACGCTTATCCTAGAACATGATCGCGCTGGCCGGCCGGCGTGGCGCGATCGCAAAACGCGAGCATCTGCTCGACCTATTCAGGCGGAAGTGACTTGTCAGGTGCGCCAAGCTCCAGTTGGCCACCCCAGGAACTGCGCGAGCGAGATCCGCCGCGATTGCGCCCCGCTGTTGCAGAAAAGCGCAGAAACGAGTGCAATGCTGTGATCATCAGCTGCGCCCGGCGAGGGCTTCCCGTGTTAGCGTAACGGACAACGAAACGATGGACATCGATTGCGTGCAGCTCATCTAGGCGCATCGAGTTGCTCACCGCCGGATTAGAAAGCTTCGAACAATCGGCAGATAGTTGCTCAAGGTCGCCGATGAGAGGCCACGCTCCGCATCAGGTATCGCCCGAAATCTTGGGTGAGCTTACCCAGAGGACTCCGATCAACCTCTGGCGGGACGGCTTGAATGCAACCGAGGTCACGAATGCGGCGAGAAGCGCATGCCCGCCCCCCTGTGCCCTTCTCATGCGGTTCTTGGACGCTGGCCGTGGTGTGGCGACGTGAAGCGCAGCGGAACTTCCCTCCACCACGAGCGACGGCCCGAATTGGCGTAGCCTTCCCGAACCGAGCCCATTCGTCGGAAGCGACCCATCGCCCCGTGTGCCTCGAGCACCTGGGGTGCACGTGCCCCGTCGGATTGGCCGTGATCGATGCCCCGTGGGGAGTTCGTGCCGGACCTGTGCTTTTCCGAGCGCCAGTACAGGGATCGGCGAAGATCGCGGTGGCGCGTATGCTCAAACGGGGAGAAGGCATGACTAATCGAAGACATTGTTATGCTGGCGTCGACTGGGCGTCGGAGAGCCATCATGTGTTCCTCACGGACGGTGATGGCCGAAAAATCGGCGAAAGGGGCTTCAGGCACGATGGCGAAGGGCTCGCCGGGAGGACGGCAGCTCAAACAGGCGCACCATCGACTCGCCCTGCAGCGGCGTGACTCGCCGGTCACGAAGCGCTCCGGCAAGAGCTGCATCGTCGTCAGAAGACAGGCCCGCCATGATCGACTTGCCAAAGCCATGTACCATTGGGCGGGCGTCGCCGTTCAACACGACCTCAGAAGCCGACTGAAATACGCCGTGCTTCGAAGCCGAGGTCACAGCCACGGTCGGGCCTGCGATATGTCGCCGACCGCCTGCTTGCCGTCGCCTGCGCCATGCTCAAAACGGGCACCACCTTCGACCCCTCTCTCGCCGCTCAAAAATCCGCTTGTTAAACGGTGGGGAGTCCCCCGCCTAAGTCTTGACAACCATGCGCCTGCGGAATTTCGATGCGGCAGTCAGTTCATCGGACAGCCCTGTGGAGAATGGGTCGCTTTATGAGGAGAAGAGGGCGCCAGCCGTTGTGGCGCTCCAGCGAAGTCAACGTAGCAGTTTCGCTATGTCGACACTGCGTGTCGGGTTTGTCATGTCCGCAGCACAGGCATGTTTAGCCGGTCCTTCGTTTGCGTCAGCTAAATGGCTTTAAAGAAATCACAAATTTTTCTTCGGTCGATCAGCCAAGTTGGCGCGGGTTTTGAAACCCTTCGGTGTGAGGCGGCGAGAACTGCCGACCGACATTCATGTCGCGGGTAACCGCGAATGATGAAACCAACGATGGAAATTTCACATGAATCTGGAAACGGAACGTTTATTCATGCGTCCAATACGTCCTTGGGACGCTGATGCCCTGCATCGCCTGCACTGTGATCAGCTAGTAGTCGCATCGACGATGGAGGGAATTCCGCCAACGCGGGAAATGTCTGATGCGCGGCTGTCCCTCTATCTTCATGAGTGGGAAACCTACGGATACGGATTCTGGATGGTCTATGAACGACAGGATGGTGGCGACTTGCGCTTTGTGGGGCGGTCCGGGCTGCGCCGCTTCGATGACAACGCCATTGAAACCGGAACCTGCTTGTTCGGAACCCGGTGCGGTCAGGGAATTGGGCCGGAAAGCTCAAAGCCAGTGATCGAATTTGCCTTCGCGACCCAGCCCATCGATCGGTTGGTCTCTTTCGTACGCCCGACGAATATACGATCTCTCAGAACGAGAACCCGACTGGGTTTTTCTTGCCTCGGGCCAGTTGTCGTTGATGGAACGAACTATCACCTCTTTGAATTGCGCCGTCCGCCTCAATGATGGTCAGCAAACTGCTGCGCTTCGGGCTCAAAGTTGTCCGCGTCAGGCCGCAAGGCCAAATGTCGTCGTCCTGATCCCCAAGATGCTTGAAGGGCATTTAAAGATTATGGGAAGCGGCTGAGTTTCGCCATCTCGACAATCTGATGAGCTCAGGGATAGCAGGGGATAAAAACGGGTTCTGTGCGTCGAGTTCAGCAAATTGAGGCGGTGAGACGGTGGTCATGCGGCGTGACGGAGAGCGAGTTTCTTGTGCTCTCTGAGAGCGTCCATGTTGATGTAGCGATTGGCCTCCATCCAGTTCTCGTGGGTTTCGACGGCCTGCCCGTCGATCCTGCAGACGCTAACACCTCGGCCTCTTACATTGCGTTCTACGGTCGTGGGTCATCCGAACGACAGCTGCCCTGCCGGTAGCAACGGCAGTTACAACGTCAGCCCTAAAGGCGTTTTCGAGTATCGCCATGGTAGGTCCCCCTTATGCGCTCCCTCTAACCCTCCGAATTGATCAGCGAGAATGATCCCTGGTGGCTCGGTGGTCGTTGCACCCCGCATGTCGCGGCTATCACAGAAGTATGCCGCCGGTCTAAAATGCATGAGGACGACATCGCACTCCAGCACCGTGGTGTGGCGGGTCCTCGAAGCCGCAGGACTTGCCTTGAGCAGAAGACCGCACCCGTTCGCTAT
>NZ_NWTH01000087.1:0-3597 GCF_002531555.1 Sinorhizobium sp. BJ1 | reverse complement strand
GAGGCGGTGAGAAACCGCCCGCCGCGAGGCGGGTTAGGCGCTCACCGCCTACTCTACCCTTTTACGCATCGGTCGAGCAGCGCGACAATCCCGAGCTGCGGGGCCTGCCGATTGCCGTCGGCTATCCTGCCGCCCGCGGCGTGGTGGCGGCGGCCAGCTACGAGGCACGGAAGTTCGGCGTTCACTCGGCAATGCCTTCGGTGACCGCGCAGCGGAAATGCCCCGACCTCATCTTCGTCAGACCGCGCTTTGACGTCTACAAGGCCGTCTCGTTGCAGATCCGCGCGATCTTCGCCGAGTACACACCGCTGATCGAGCCGCTCTCGCTCGACGAGGCCTACCTCGACGTCACCGAAAACCTGAAGGGCATGGAGATCGCCACCGAGATTGCCGCGGAGATCCGGGCGAAGATCAAGCAGGTCACCGGCCTCAATGCGTCGGCCGGGATTTCCTACAACAAGTTCCTCGCCAAGATGGCGAGCGACCTGAACAAGCCCAATGGTCAGGCTGTCATCACGCCGAAAAACGGGCCGGTCTTCGTCGAGGCGCTCCCGGTCAAGAAATTCCACGGTGTAGGCCCCGCGACGGTCGAAAAGATGCACCGGCTTGGGATCGAGACGGGGGCAGACCTCAAAGAGAAAACGCTCGAGTTTCTGGTCGAACTTTTCGGGAAGTCGGGGCCATATTTTTATGGAATTGCCCGCGGCATCGACAATCGCCAGGTCAAGCCGGACCGGGTGCGGAAATCCGTCGGCGCGGAAGACACGTTCTCCGAGGATATCCACTCCTTTGACCCGGCGCGCGAAGGTCTTCAGCCGCTGATCGAGAAAGTCTGGCGCTACTGTGAGGCCAATGAGATTGGCGCCAAGACCGTGACGCTCAAGGTCAAATATGCCGACTTTTCCCAGATCACGCGCAGCAAGACGGTTACGGCACCTCTGAAAGCGATCGGCGAACTCGAGGAAGTGGTCGGGCTGCTTCTGACGCCGATCTTTCCGCCGCGCAGGGGAATCCGCCTGCTCGGCGTCACGCTGTCATCATTGGAACGGCAGACCTCTGTAGTGGCGCCGCAGCTGCGGCTGGCGCTTTAGACCGCCATCGATCACGTGGGTCACCTGCAGCGTCGCTCTTTGCGGAAGCCTCAGCCTCACGGGAGTCGACTCAAGTCAGTCCCCCTCCGGCAAATTGGCCGGATTCCACACGACCTCCCACAGATGGCCATCGGGATCGGTAAAGTAGCCCGCATATCCCCCGTAGAATGTCTCTTGGGCGGGCTTCACGATGGCCGCGCCCGCTTCGCGTGCCTGTTCCATGACTTCATCCACCTCGCTTCGTTGCGAGACGTTGTGGCCGATCGAGAACGAAGTGCTGCTCGCGGGCGCTTTCGTCAGACCGCTATCGTGGGCCAAATCGTCCTGATCCCAGATCGCAAGTTTGATACCGTTCGAAAGATCAAAGAACGCGACGGCGCCATGCTCGAATTCGCGGCCCACGATCCCTGGGGTACGCAAACCCAGTCCGTCACGATAGAAAGCGAGAGACCGCTCAAGATCTGCGACGCCAAGCGTCAGTACAGAAATCCGGGGCTTCATGAGCAATCCTCCCGTTAAATCGTGGCTTGGCACATCCAGTTTCGCGCTGTCTTTGCGTCGAGGCCGCATTGTCGCAGAGGCGCAGACCGTGAGCGAACCTACTATCACTAAGAGTTGTTTTTTCTTGGGCCTCGACTCCGCCGCCTCCAACAGTCCACTCTTCGCCGGCGCGGGTTGCGGTAGAGTGATGCGCCCGCATCCCACCCGGAGCGAAAGTGGCGAGTATCGCACTTTCGAAATGGAAGCGGAGTGAGGCGACCGCGACCTCTCCCCGAAAGAAATCCGCGATGCGCTTGTCGATGCCGCTGATGTGATCCGGATATCGAAGATTATGCTTGATCGGACGAAGCGAGAAGCGTTTACCTTGCCGATGTTTTTTGAAGAGGCGTACCGGAATCGCGGGATCAGACCTTCCTCTCTGATCAAACCGCAGATAGCGTCTCTGGGTAGCTGCATCTCTTGGCTACGTCCCCGCCTCCAACGAAGGCAATAGGATGCGGGATTTGCCCGCCATTGTGGCGGGGCTTTTTTGCTGGCCTTCCTACTCAGACCCATCCTCGCCGAGGTCGACATGCCGACCAATTGAGCGAAGGTAAGCGACGATTTCCAACTTGAGGAAATCACGATCGCCGTAAGTATCCTCGATTTTCTTCAGCCTGCGCTTTGTTTTCTCATAGTCACCCGGCGACAGGTCTGCGTCTCCAACGATGTATTTGTCGTGGCCGACGGCGCAGATGTTGCAGCCGGTTTTGATCACCTCCTCGACGAAGGCAGGGATATCGCTCGCCTTCATCAGCTTTTGCTTGGTACTCTGCGCCATATAGACCACTCCGTTGGGGGCGACCCGCCCCGCCAGCGCTGTCGTTTCGTCGGACGCTACGCAAGGCCCACCGACTAAACTCGCTTAAGTGCGAAACAGTTGCATCCGTTGGAACGACGGAGTCTCGGGAACGATTCTCGGGTGTGAGGATTGAATCGCTCAGTTCGGAACATAGGCATGTCTTGGATCGGTGCGCCAAGACCGCGGCCGCGAGCCGGCAACCTGTTTTCGGCAAGACCGGCCTTCCCGACCGCTTCGGCGCGAGCTCGCGAAACCCTGATCGCCGCACCTGACGTTCCAGGCGTTCGACCTGCTCTATTTGGACGGATACGACCTCAGACGCGTGCCGCTGGTGGAGCGCAAGCGCGCGCTACGCGAGCTCATAGGCGACCGCGCCGCCACCCTCGCCTCTGTCGAATATCTCGACATCCATGAAGGACGAGGTCTACAAGCACGCCTGCATGATGGGCCTTGAAGGCATCGTGTCCAAGCGCAAAGACGCGCCCGACGATCGGGACGGCAGGAAATTTGGACGAGGACGAAGTGCGAAGCGCGCGGCGTTTCCCATCATCGCCTTCGTGGAAAAGCTTGGTGCGCATCCTCGCCGGATCGCCTCGCTCTATATCGGGCGCTGGGAGGGCGACCGCCTCGTCTATGCCGGCAAGGCGCAAACCGGCTACGGCCGGGCAAACTTTTCCTCGATTACCTCAGGAATGACCGTGGCACCACCGCAGACGGCACCTATTCGCCCAGAGCGCGTCCGGGCTTTCCCGTCGCGGCACCTGCGACCTGGAAAGAAATCGAGCGCGGGATAAAGCCGGACGCATTCACAATGAGCCGACCGCCAAGACGACATCGCGCGCTGTGAAGTTCGATCCGGAAATCCTTGGAAAGACTGCACAATGAAATATCCGGGATCGCCACCTCATCAAGCCTTGTACCGATCAAACGCCGTCAGCCTTTTGACCGGCGGGTCGGCCTCTTCCCACCGGTAGATCTCTGACCTCAGGAAGGCGAGCTCCGCAGCGAGCCGCTCCTCGTCGATTTCGATCCACCAGGATTTCGGACGGCCGTCGCTGCCATCGGACCAGCGGTATCCCCGAGCCTTCAGATGATCTTTCATATCGAAGGGGCTGTGCTCGGCGAAGATGCGCACGCGTGAGCGCTGACTTGTCTTGAGAAGTT
>NZ_NWTH01000086.1:0-3755 GCF_002531555.1 Sinorhizobium sp. BJ1 | reverse complement strand
CGCAATCCGAAGGACATGCATCGGCCGTTTGCCGCGCATGAGAACCTCGATGGCGCCATGTCCGCAAGGAGGTCCGCAAGCTGTCGCAGTCGCTGACGCTGCGCTATGACAAGGTGATGTTCATCCTCGATCCGACCGACCTCGCCACGGCGCTCGCCGGCAAGAAGGTCATTGTCTGCGACTATCCCGACGGCCGCCTCGAGATCACCCATGAGGGCACATCCCTGCCCTACAGAACCTTCGACACGCTGCGCTCGGTGCACCGCTCCGAGGTGGTTGAGAACAAGCGCCTTGACGACATGCTGGCGGTGGTGGCCGAGATGCAGGCCGGACGAGAGCAACAGCGCAGCAAAAGCGGGCCGCGCCGCACCGGCAGACGGACCATATGTTCGGCATTCGCGACGGCAGCCAGAGCAATGGCTACCAGAAGCGTGGCACGAAGCCTGGCCGGAGGACGGATTTTACCAAGGATCCGGTGGTCATCGCCAAGCGCCAGCAAGCCCTTGCGCAGCTGAAAGCGGCGGAGTGATCGGGGGTGTCAAAGCTAAAGTTTATCTTGCAGCTGAAGCCATCCGCCGCCGACCGGGCTGCGCAACCCTGACCAGCTCCACCCGGCCGGCGGCTTGCGTCTTCGCACTTTGTAAATATAGCAACTTGCAAACGAAGTAATAAGGAATAGGATGTTGTCGCATTTCTAAGTTGACTACTTTGTCTCATCTTTAAATAGCCGTGACAGTTCGTGTAGCCGGGTACATTCTATTTCCAAGTGCGACATGCTAATTAAAACAAAGGCTTCGTCTTGGAGATTTTTGGATGTCGCATCGCTATTCACAGCTCACCCTTCTCGATCGCCGACGACTTCATCAGCTGATGGAGCGCAAGGTCCCTGTCGGTGAGATCGCCCGCCAACTCGGGCGGCATCGCTCAACGATCTATCGCGAGCTGAAGCGCAATACCTTTCACGATGCCGAGTTTCCGGAATACAGCGGCTACTACGGCGGCATCGCCAATGACATTTCCAAGGAGCGTCGCCGGCGGCTGCGCAAGCTCAGGCGCCATCCACAGTTGCGTGACCTGGTGATCGATCGGCTGAAGGCACATTGGTCGCCGGAACAGATCGCCGGCCGTCTGCTCGCGGACGGCGTGAGTACCGTCCGCGTCTGCCCGGAGACGATCTATCGCTTCATTTACTGCAAGGAGCACTACGCGCTGGAGCTCTATCGGCATCTACCAGAAGGCCGTCGCAAACGCCGGCGCCGCGGATCTCGCAAGCCCCGCGACGGCTTTATCCCGTTTGACTGCAGGATCAGCCAACGTCCTGATTTTGTTGCCGATCGCTCGCAGTTCGGACATTGGGAGGGCGATCTCCTGATCTTTCGGCGCGACCTCGGTGAAGCCGATGTCACCTCACTCGTCGAGCGCAAGAGCCGCTACATGGTGATGATCAAGAACGGGAGCCGGCACTCGCGACCGATAATGGATCAGATCGTCCACGCCTTCTCACCGTTGCCGGCTTTTGCCCGACAGAGCTTCACCTTCGACCGCGGTACCGAGTTCAGCGGCTTCAGGGCTTTGGAAGACGGGATCGGTGCCCGGAGCTGGTTTTGCGATCCGAATTCACCGTGGCAGAAAGGCGCGGTCGAGAACACCAACAAGCGCATCCGCCGCTTCATGCCAGACGATACCGATCTGTCCGCGGTCAGCCAGCAACAGCTTGTCGCCCTCGCGCATTATTGAACTCGCTGCCCAGGAAGTGCCTCGGTTATCGAACACCGGCGGAGGTCTTCATGGCGCATTTGCGCGAGTTCGGGTAATGCCCTACCCTCTACCCGCCATTGTTGCGCTTGGATTAGATTCTCCCACCGGCATTTTAGAGATGCGACACATGAGCCAGTTAGAGATGCGACAGTCGTCGCCTCTTGGGATGCTGGTCAAACGCCAACGTTTGGAAGGAAGACTGGCGACGTGAAGCGTTGCACAGGCTACGAGTGGCTAGATTTCCGGAGTAAAAAACGCTAAGTATAGCCAAGTTAGCTAATTGAGGTCCCAATGCAGGTTACAATCCATAACGCCAAAACGAACCTGTCCAAACTTATCGAGGCGGCGAAGGCTGGCGAAGAAGTTGTCATCGCCAAGGGCAAGACGCCTGTTGCCCGGATTGTTGCCATCCCGCAAAACAAGTTCACGATCGGACTGCTGAAAGGCAAGATTACAGGAGACGGGCCGGATTTCTTCGAGCCGATGAGTGAGGATGAACTGGCCCTTTGGGAAGGCAAAGCGTGACGGCTGTACTTCTCGACACCCATACATGGGCATGGTCGCTGACCGCCGATGCGCGCCTATCTGCCAAGGCAACCGCTCTCATCACGGAGGCCGACAGCGTTTTCGTCAGCCCGATCAGTTTTTTCGAGATCGGGCAGAAGGTTCGCATCGGCAAGTGGCCGGAGATGGAGCCATTTGTCGATAATTTGCCCAGTTTGCTGGAACAGCAGGGCGGCAGAGTTGCCGCCCTAGCGCCGGAAATTTGTTTGAAGGGGGCAATTCTTGCGTGGGAGCATCGCGATCCGTTCGACCGTCTGTTGGCAGCGAGTGCGCTGGATCTCGGGATGCCGCTGATTTCAGCGGACGAGGTTTTCGACACGCTTCCTGCCGTTAGCCGCTTGTGGTGAACTTCAGCCACGGCGAGCTCCTCGCGTTTCATACATCTCATCTTTGCTCGCATGTACATGTCCCCCGCAAACGGCAGGGTGCGAAGCGAATCTCTCCGGCGCCAATGCCGCCACGCCTCAGGCAGCTGCTAACCAATATCACGCAGCTTCGTCGCCTGCTGGCCTGAAGAGGGATTTTACCAAGGATCCGGTGGTCATCGCCAAGCGCCAGCAAGCCCTTGCGCAGCTGAAAGCGGCGGAGTGATCGGGGGTGTCAAAGCTATGGCAGCCGCCACTCTCGGCCGCTTATCGACAAGATCGTCGATGCCTTCTCACCGCCTTTGCCCGGCAGAGTTTCACCTTCGACCGCGGTACCGAGTTTCGCGGTTTCAGGGCTTTGGAAGATGGGATCGGCGCCAGGAGCTGGTTCTGCGATCCAAATTCACCGTGGCAGAAAGGCGCGGTCGAGAACACCAACAAGCGCATCCGCCGCTTCATGCCGGGCGATACTGATCTGTCCGCGGTCAGCCAGCAACAGCTCGTCGCCCTCGCCCATCATTTGAACTCGCTGCCGAGGAAGTGCCTTGGTTACCGCACGCCCGCCGAGGTGTTCATGGCGCATTTGCGCGGGTAATGCCCTACCCTCTACCCGCCATTGTTGCACTTGGATTAGATTCTCCCCCGCAAAGTTAAAGTGTCCTGATCCTGCAAAGTAAGGTAAGCGCGTAGGGACCCCCACGTATCAATTGACGCGCTGATCGAGGATTTTCTGCATGAGTCATGCGGGAGAATGCTATGAGCGACAGTGTGAATCAGCCACGAACATTCGAGGTTTTGACGGCGGCGCCGGTGCGGGCGCGGCGCAAGCCGCGAGACTGGCCGAACGAGGAGAAGGAGCGCCTGATTGCCGAGACGTTGTTGCCTGGAGCGAATGTCTCTGCGATCGCGCGCGCTGAGGGATTGGATCCCTCGCAGCTTTACGGGTGGCGTCGCAAGGCACTGTCATCTGGGTTGGTTGCGCCCCTGACGGAAACCGCGAAGAAGGAGGTCAAGTTCGCGCGCGTTGAGCCGGTGGCAAGCTCTACGGTCGAAATCGTCCTCGGTGAT
>NZ_NWTH01000085.1:0-3958 GCF_002531555.1 Sinorhizobium sp. BJ1 | reverse complement strand
AATTCGAAAGGCCCTCCGTCGAAAGCGCAGGCGTCAACGCGCGGGGAAAATAGCGCTTACGTTAAGCTGGCTTGGCGTCCAGCTCCAAGTGCGCCTATCACTCCGACGATGCGGGTGGCATGGGGGCCCTTATTCCGAACTGTCCCACTGTACTGGCGGCACCCTATGCGCTTGATGCCGTTGCGGTTGTGGCTTTCTTCATAACAGGCGCTTCTATTGTTGGTGGCTTGTATGATTCTGGTCCATCAGTGCCGGTGATCGCGACATGCCTATTTCTCGTACTCGAAGGGGTGGGATATTCGTTGTCTCCGGTTGATAGCACCCGTGGTGAGAAGACAGCCATTACGCGGACCGGAGTCTTTATTCGTCTGGGTCTGCTACTCGTTGCCCTTGTCGCGGCGGCGATGTCAGTAGGTTGCGGTCAGATGGACATCGCCCTCGCCTCCATGGCACAAGCGACTTCAACTCCGGGGTCGGTTTTGCGGCCCATATTCGCTGCGGTTGCCGCAGATAGCACGGTAAGCGGGGCTCCTCTTGGCGCGAAACCATGGAACTTGCCACCACATTGACCTTGCACTTCCACCCGTTCGAACGTCGAAAGGGCAGGAATGGCTTTCGGCGGTAATGAGTGCTGGTGGAGCGATCGGAATGGTCTTAGCAGGTGTGTGGGCGGACATCGGGTCAACAAAGCCACAGTTCTTTGCCGCAGCCGGATTGGTTAGAGTGGGTCGTCTAACAGCCTGGCCAGACGATCGGCTTGCATGCTCCACCCCCCGGCTTCTGGAGCCAGTCTCGACGTCAGAGTTGAGCCGAATGCCGTCATCGGACGGAGCGCGGAATTGGTTGATCAGGCCAGAGGTCGACAGAAGCCAGGGTCGGATCTTCAGCATTGATGCGGAACTCGAACGCACGGCCGCGTCGTGGAGGGCGTTTCTGTGACTGACAGCGGCAGACCATCTGCGCTGCATAGTTGCTCGATGTCGACACCGCGCCGTCTCGTCCGTCACCACATGTTCGACCTGCGTGTATTGACCTCGATGAGCGAGCGGGAGAGCAGGAACGCGACGGTGCCTGCGCGGCATCATAACCGGCTTCGGCAGAGATCGCGAGCCCAGCATCCATGAAGCGCGAGCGCGGCCGTGCCACCGGCCAGATCGAGCGGGGCTTGCAATAAAGGCGAAACTTCATATCGCGTCCTTTGCAAAGTAAGCCGCGGCCTTTTTAAATCGCGCTCTCCGTCCTAAGCTTCGCGGCCTTACGGCGCAGCCTGCTCCGCCTTCATCTGTGCATGGCCGGGAAAGGCCTGCGTCGGATAAGCACCATATTTCTTGACCCATTTGCGCAGGACACTTTTATGAACATCCAAATCGCGAGCCGCCTGCGCTACGCTGACCCCGCGCTCCCTTACCAACTTCACCGCTTTAAGCTTGAATTCGCGGCGCCTGATCCAGAAGGGCAGCCGACGGCGGCTGACGATTGGCCTGCTATGGGAGAAGAACTTCAATTCGGGGCAGGAGGAGCGGGGAATGAGGAGAGCATCGCTGACTCTCTGTTGTTCAGGTGAAGATCTACAACACCGAATATCCGAGTTTTCTGTCGGCTTCCGTAGCGCATTCATCTCATTCTGTACACCAAAGGAGCGAAGCAAGATCCTGATGCGATGACGTCTGGAAGTCCTGGGCATCGTTTTTGCCAAGCTAGCCCCTTCGACATCGATTATCAGGCTCAAGGTTCGCTGCGCCACGATCCTGACCGAACGATTCTGCTTCTGTTGGGGTGGACGGCCCCCGAACGGCATCGAAAATGTGCCAGAGTGAGTCGTTGTGAACTCAAGCAAAGGGAGCCGTCCGTAGACGAGATTATCCGTATTGGCATGGACACGTCAAAACATGTCTTTCAATTGCATGGCTTTAACGCTGTTGAGCAACCGATCCTGCGCAAGAAGTTTACCCTTGACGATGATGTCGGCATGCGGCTCGAACAGGCCGCAAGCTTCTCGCCGGACGGTCCTTTCTCATCCTAAATTCGCCGCTCGACCGAATGTTTATTCCGGGCGGAATTTCGGGCATGGAGGGCTGTCGCAGAGCCTTGCTCGGCGACAGCTTGGTCAGCTTGGGATAACCAAGCGGAACGGCACTCTGTCAGGAACGAGTCCGTCGAGACCAGTCACCGGTTGTCCAGAAACAATGCACGTATCCCGTAGTGGGACGTCAATCGGAGGCTTCGCCGTGACAACGGTCATAGTCCTTCACAGGGGCATCTGCCATAAATGCGGAAGACGTTTCGCCTTGTGCACTTCGGCAACTACATTGTAGCAGGCAGCAGTGTCGGAGGAGTGCTCCGATGAGCAATGACCTTCGGGCATGCAGACATGGAGCCGAGAAGCTCAAGTTCCGCGAAGTGCACCAGATAGTCACCGGGCCAGCTATCAACTGCCTTGATGGCGGCGAGGGCATCGTCCACTTTGCGCGCCTCTTGTGCGATTGTACTGTACGGTGCCCCATGCGGCTTCACATATCGAACCCTCGCGCCTGCGGCTTTCGCAAATCCCTGCAAGGCTCCCATTTGATAGATCGTGTCGCCAATGAACTTCTCGCTTAAAGGATCCATGTTGCGTCGGCGACAGCTGACAAGATCGAGATAGGCGACGTGGGCGGCGGCCGAAACTTCGAGACGCAATGCCTAGTTTGGGGCTGAGGCATGCCTGCCGGGTCACCAGCATGAAAGCCACACGTGAAGTTGGTGCTGGTGACGAGCGACAACTTCGACACATTCTTGCCCATGAGCCAAGGACCGAAACTTTCGTCAAGATCACTGTTAAAGTCGATATGCGTCACTTGGTCCCCCGAGATCTAGGTATAATTCGCGCAATCAAAGACGGGTGGTGTCGAGCCGCCCTCGTCAGACATCGTCGTTGCTTACGTCCGATGGTAAGCTTCGCGATGGCATCAGGTGGTGGACTGCCCCAAGATTTGAAGGACTGGATTATTTCAGGTGTACATTTGCCCACCCTTCGGCTTACCGGGTCGAAGCTCGGCGTCAGTACCCAAGCTGTGCAAACTGCGTTGCAGGTGATACGAGCTGCGCGCCCGAGGGCGCCATGTTTGGTGGCTACATATGCGGATTTTCTGGTCTCGGCGGTAAAGGCGAGCGTTGATGCCGTGTTAACGATGCGGCCCCATCCCCGCTCTTTCATCTGTGGCCAAACTGCTCTCGTCGTAGCGAAGGCTGCGGTTAGATTTATCGCGAGGAGGCGCTGCCACTGTTCGTTGGGAACTCATCAATTATTGCTTGGTACTGCACCAGCATTGTTGATGAGAATATCCATTTTTCCCAACTCGGCTGTAACAGCCGCTACCATCTCGCTCGCCTCGGTCATATCAGATAGGTATGACCGAAATGCGTGATAGTTCGGCCGGTCTGTTCGGTGATGCTCTTCGTGATCTGGCCGACTTCGTCGGGCGAAGCGAAACCGTTCAGCGCTACACCCGCACCGTTTGCTGCAAGCATTCGAGCGATTGAAAGCCCGATGTCGCTAGTTGAACCAGTGACCAAGGCAACTTCGCCGTTGAGCGGCACAGAGATGCCCATGGGATAGCCTTTCCATTGTCGATCGTTGGCTCTTAACAGACGCCTCCGAGCAATCGATAACAAGTGAATGTCGCATTTTACACGTGAGCAGAATTCACCGAATTGGCATTGGTGGATACGTAGGTCTCGTAGCCGGCCTTCAGCCATGTTGCTTCCGACATCTTTATTACTCGGAACCCGCTAAACGATCCCTCCGCCGTGAATATTGTGAACGAGATTCACATGAAGTAGCAAAAAGATCAATTGAATGATTCACCGGCGTCAACCAGCATAAGGGGATTTCTCACCTCGAAAAGGGAAGTTAGCGTGAATCCGAATTCTTCGACGGTGCGAGAGCAGCTCCTGGAGGTCCGTAATCTGCGCAAGT